>DATBXH010000356.1:0-7799 GCA_036514375.1 Bacteroidales bacterium
AATACCAGCCAGTGCCACAACTCCCATACCAGTCATGATAAGTGAAGGGGTCATGCGGAAGATAATGAAACCCATCAGCACTCCGATGATACTAAAAAACACTTCGGTAACAATAATCAATGGTTTGCTCAACGAGTTAAACTGAGTAATCATGATGAACATAATAAGGCAAAGCGAAAGCAGTCCTGCAACACCAAGGAAGGACATGGTTTCCTGCTGGTCCTCCTGCTCGCCGGTAAGTTTTATATCCACATCGTCTGACTTTTGAAATGCAGGTAATGCTTTCTTTATCTGAGCTACAATTTCGTTAGCATTATAGCCTGTTAATACATTGGACGATAAAGTAACAATACGTTTGGCATTTAACCTGTTGATACCACCATAGGAATTTTGGTAACTAACCTTTGCCACTGCCGAAAGAGGTACCTGCCTTATCGTGCCTGTGCTCATATCCATAAAGGTTATTTTCATATTCATTAACCTGTCTATATTCGTACGTTGATCTCTCTCGTACCTCACCTGGATTGAGTACTGGTCTTCGTTATCTCTGTATTTGGAAGCCTCAGAACCAAAAATAGCCGTACGGAGTTCACCTCCAATCTGACCTGTTGAAATGCCCTCCTTATTGGCACGAACACGATCAATCTCAATGATGGCTTCGGGTTTGTTCCGTTCGAAGTCAGATTTTAATTCTTCAATACCCGGAATATTCAAAGAGTCGAGGTAACGTTTAAACCTGTCCGAAGTAGAAACTAATTCCTGCATATCGTCACAAGTAATTTCAATATTGATTGGCTTACCGGTTGGGGGACCTCCTTGTGGCTTATCAACCGTTATCTGTGCTCCTGTAATATCTTTTAAAGCCTCACGGATTCGGGTCATGTAATCGTTCGTGTTTTCACCATGCCTATCCTTAAATTCCACAAAGTTCACTGTCACTTTACCCATATTAGGTGTTACCTGTCCAAAATCAAAGTTTGATTCCGATACGTTCTTGGCCACATTGGCAATCACAGATTCCACGATTCTATTCTTTGGCCCAATTACTTTGTAAATTCGCTTTTCGACTTCACGGGTGATCGAATCCGTTACATCAACATCCGTGCCTACCGGGCATTTTATCATCGTATATATCGAGTTTGGCTGCATGTCGGGAAACAACACCGGTGGTTTCGAGAAAGCGCCGGCGATCATTATTGTTATGAACAATAAACCTATCAAACTCCACAAAAGAATATAAGGACGACGTTTATGCAGTATCCACCCAACGAATTGCTCATATTTGGCTAACATTTTAGGAATAATACTATGCTGGAAATGAAGCAATACTTTATATCCCCAAAGATTATGACCGATAAAGGAAATTGCTACAAAAATCAGGAAGTTGGCAAATCCATGCACAGAGGCCAAATGGAAGAGGATAGCAATAAATGCGATGATACCGGCAATGGTAAAAATTTTCTTTCTACTCATGGTCTGCTTATCTTCTTCCTCAGGCTTCATAAATGTGACTGCAAACACGGGATTGATGATGTAAGCGACAATTAATGAAGCAAACAAAGTAATGATAAGGGTTACCGGAATGAAGAACATGAATTTACCTATGACGCCTGGCCAGAAACATAACGGAAAGAAAGGAGCCAGCGTAGTTAATGTTCCTGAAAGGATGGGCACAAAAACCTCACCAGCAGCAAACTTTGCAGATGTGGCAATGTCCATATGTGATTTTTTTACAATACGATGGGTATTCTCGATAACCACAATAGCATCATCCACCACAATTCCTAAGGCAAAAATAAATGAGAACATCACGAGCATATTCATGGTAAATCCAATACCTGGCATCACAATATATGCAAGGGCCATGGATAAGGGAACTGACAGTCCCACGAACAAGGCATTCGTCAATCCCATAAAAAACATCAGCACTAAGGTGACCAACATAAAACCAATGATGATGGTATTGTTGAGGTCAAACAACGTGCTACGGGTAAAACGGCTTTGCTCTCCGGTAGTAATAACCTTTAAATCACTCGGAAATTTACTTTTCTGAAGGTCATCCATAATGACCTTAATTTTATCAGACGCATCTAAAAGATTTTCACCGCTTTTCTTAATAACATTTAGTGTGATAACATTTTCACCGTTCATTCGGGCATAACTATCCCTATCGGCATAAGTATCTTTTATCTCTGCTATATCCTTTAAATAGATGCGAACACCCTTGGAAGTGCTTACCACTATATTTTTAAAAGTTTCGATGTCTTTGAACTCACCTACTACCCTTATGGCACGCTCCATCCCATGCATGTTAATATTTCCACCGGAAATAGTAACATTTTCCCTGCTTATCTGCTGAATAATATCATTAAAGGAAAGGTTCGCTGCCTGGAGTTTATACATGTCAACATTCACCTGAATTTCGCGGGTGAGGTCGCCAAGGATATCAACCCGGGTAATTTCCTTTAACCCTTCAATTTGGTCCTGAGCCATTTTCGCGTATTTTTTTATACGGTCCAAATTGTAATTTCCAGACAAGTTGATATTCATGATCGGTATTTCGGACAAGTCAATATCCTTAACATCAGGTCCCTGTTTGATGTCAGTCATTGGTAAATCCTTCTTTGCCTTATCTACCTCGTCCTTCACTCTTTGTTTCGCATCAGCCAATTTAACTCCGGTACGGAATTCAATGGCTATTGACGAAAAGTCCTGAACCGAACTGCTGGTAATCTTTTTTACTCCATTTATCGATTTCAATCCTTTTTCCAAGGGTTTGGTAACAAGATTTTCGATATCAGTAGGAGATGTACCCGGATAAAATGTTTGTACTAAAATTGTAGGAATTACAATTTCAGGGAACTGCTCCTTGGGGATACTGCTTTGGCTAATCCAACCAAAAATAGCTATGATGAACGCCAACACATAGATGCTGGTCTTATTATCTATACTCCAGCTGGTCGGCTTAAATTCTTTAAATTTCTTTTCCATTACAAAATGATTTGTAGTTTAGAATGTAATCGTTTCGCCTTCTTCGAGATCAAGGTAACCGGATGTTACTACTTTCTGGCCAGGTGTTAACCCTTTGGTAATTTCAACCATACCGTTGTAGCTCTGGCCTTCAACTATACCAACTCTTTTAGCAACATTTTTACTTCCATTGCTGTCGGCTACATACACAAATAATCCATCCGGATCAGATTGAATATAATTTACCGGAATAGCAATGGCATTATCTGCTGTATAATCGGTTATTTTTAAAACAGCCACCATGTTGGCTTTATAGCCGTTCTTGTCAGGATTTAATCTCACCTCAACAGAAAAAGTACGGTTTGTAGGGTTAATAAAACGACTTGCAGCAGTCACTTTTGCTGTAATCTCCTGGTTTAAGTCAGGAAAATAAACCTGAACATTGTCGCCGACATTTACTTTTTTTGAATATGATTCGGAAACGTCAGCCTTAACCTTCAACGTACCAAAATTTAACACGCGAAAAGGAGGTGTTGGCATGGCAGCTGATGAAAACTGACCAATCTTGACATTGACCTCTTCCACTGTACCATTGATAGGAGCCTTAATTGTCATCATATCAATTTGCTTAAGAATTGCAGCCCGTTGAGATTCCAGTTGTTCCTTGGCTGTTTTAGCCTGCAGGTATTGCATTTCGGATCCAATCTTTTGATCCCAGAGACGTTGCTGCTTTTCAAAGGTTTCTTTGGCAAATTTGTATTGTGTTTCAATGGCTTTAAGCTGATCGTTTGCCGGACCTACGTCCAATCTTGCTAAGGCTTGTCCTTTATTTACAGATTGTCCGACAGTAACTAATACTTCATTAACCACTCCCTGCCCTTCAGGATAAACATCCACATTGTCCTCTCCATCCAGTTTTCCCTGAACTTCAATATAATGTTTAAACTGAGAGGGTTGTATGGTTGCAACAGAAACGTGAAGTGATTTTTTTTCTTTTTCCGGATCACCTATTTCCTTTTCTAACTGCTTGATTTTCTCAGCAATCTCGTCATGTTGTTTCCGGAGTTTATTTAGTTCAGCAACTTTATCTTGTTTACAGCCAAAGATGGCTATAGCAAGGATCAGTAAGAATGGTATAAATTTTCTTGTGTTCATATCGTTTATTTTATTGGATGCGTAATAATTAATTTTAATATTCGCTTTTTGTCAACATCTTTTCAAGCTTATTTTTCGAAATAATAAGATTTTGAATAGCTGTATAATAATTAGATTGTGCTGTTAAATACTGATTTTGAATTGTCGTAAGGTCTGTACTAGAAATCATACCATTGGTATATTTAATCAAAGCCCTGTCATATATTCTCTTCGCCAGAACAATATTACTCGACTCTGTGTGATATTTATCCAATGCATTCAGCAATCCTGATTTGCTGTTGTAAAAATCCACTTTCAGTGCATCTGCTGTCTGATCCCTTGTATTTATTGATTTCTGTAAATCCATTTTTGCCTGGCTAACTCGGGACAGTCTGGCACCACTACTAAAAATAGGAACGTTAAGAGTTACACCAATAATGTTTGGTGGATTAAAAGTAATTGCATGTGAATTAAATTGCTTTTCATACTGATAAAAAGCTGCCAAATCAGGCAAAAACTCTGACTTTCGTAATTTCAAAATTAATCCTGAAGCTTTTACCTGAGCATCAAGCATCTGATAATTAACGTTATTATCTAATACAAAGTCGGTCAATAATAATTTTTCATAGGAAAGAGCATCAATAAGTGATTTCAAACTGTCAGTCAATATCAGTGGTTTATCTAAATCTACTCCAAGTTGAAGTTTTAGCAATTTTTCAGCCAGATCCTGCTGTCTTGTTATAAAATCGACAGATGTTTTAACATTAGAAACAGTAATCTGCAGCTGATCAATATCCGTTTCTTCCACAAATCCGTTTTTTCCCATCGCCTGCATATCTGTCAATGTTTTCAACAAATTTTGATATGTTGAATCAAGAATGTTTTTATTTTCACGAGCAATGAGAACAGTAAAATAGCTATTAATAACAGATTCAAGAACATCCTGTTTTGATTTTACTTTATTTAATTGTGATAGACTTTCATAGACTTTAGCAGATTGCAAGCCAACAAGGTAAGACCCACTAAAAAGAAGTTGGCTAACAGTTAAATCTCCTGCAAGACTCCACTTCAAATCGCTTTCTTTTATTGGTGTATAAACCGGAGCCGATGGTGTAGTATTGCGCGGTGTAAAATTATTTGGATCGAGATTCGATAAAGAGTTGGTTACATACCAAGTCCAAGTTTGAAGAGACCCAAAACTATTAAGTTGGTCTACAATTGATGAAAGCGTAGGCATATATTGAAATGACCCTTTTGCACTCACCTGCGGTAGTCCTATCGCAGTCGTTTCCCACACTTTTTTCTTAGCCATTTCAATGTCCAAATTGGCATTCAGTATGGAACGGTTATTCTCCAATGCATATTGTTGCGCCTGTGCAACTGAGAGCTTTAACGTGTCAGTCTTTGCTGCCACGGTGTCCTTTTTTTCCTGTGAAAACCCCGTGTATCCTATCAGACACATCCCAAGGGCTACTGAAATTCCTCGTAACAAATTCATAATCAATGATGCTTTAATTGTTATTACTATCCAACTCTTTCAGTTTTTGCTCCAATACTTTTAAACCCCTTTCATTTGCTATTCCCCTGATGTGATACACGAACATCTCATAAAACAACTTGGGAGAAAGCAACTCCTCCTGGCTAAAAATCTTATCATCAAAAGCTGACTCAACCCTGGATAATTGAAGTTTTGCTATTAATTCCTCGTTAAGTTCGGCCCGGTATAACCCTTCCTTTTTCCCCTTCATCAGATTCGAAAGAATATTGTTGTAAATCCTATCGCGACGGACCTTTATAAGGTTTGTATAAAGTTCGGGGTAATATTTGCGCAAATCGTACTCTGTTGCAGGATTATAATCTTTCAGCATCTGTCGAACCATTTTATTCACTTCGAATAATTCTTCGATGGCATTCAATTCGGTAGATCTCATCTTCAAAAAGTGTTCACCCTTTTCTCCGATCTCCATTTCTACCACTTTCTGAACCAGTTCATTTTTATCATTTACATACTGGTACAGCGTTTTTTTTGATATGCCCAGTTCCCGGGCAACGTCATCCATGGTAACACTCTTGATCCCATACTTCATGTACAGGCATCTTACTTTGGTAAGTATATTTTTCAGTTCCTCATTCATGGGGGGCAAAAGTAAACCAAATATACTTTGGAAACAAATTTGAAAATAAAAGTTTCCCAAGTGTTGTGTTAAATAATTGTTAAGAAAGTTTTCGATACAAAAACTGGGCAAATGTAAATTAGCTGATTATTGCCAATAATTATTTTTCGGCGAAACAGGAAATTTTGCCGATGAATCGGGAAAAGAGGTTACTGAACTCAACCAGCCCTTAGAAGATTAAACGAAGCATTTCACGATTAAACTTTATTAAAAGGTCCCGATAATGACACCTGAAATCTGACTGTATATCCGCACACTATAAAGTTCTTCGATGATATACGGCAGCATTAAATCAGACTTCCTGCTGTTTTAAAAAAGCTTCGGCCATGATTAAGTCTAAAGGCTCTGTAATCTTAACATTTTCGCGATTACCTTCAACTAACTGTATCTTTTCACCAGTTTTTTCGAGCACCGAAGCATCGTCAGTAAATGCAGGGTCATAGGCTTGCTCAAAAGCTTTTTTAATCAATGTGGTAGAAAATACTTGAGGAGTTTGAATAAATCGTAAAACTGACCGGTCAATTTGCTTGTTTTCATTGTCATCAACCAGACGAACAGTTTCGTGGACCGGCAGGCACGGTATAGCATTTCCCCATTTTATAGCCATATCAAAGCACCTGGATATTGTAGCATGACTAACCAATGGTCTTACTCCATCATGAATGGCAACGATACCTCCTTCGTTCACTAATGATAACCCATTTTTTACCGATTCGAAACGTGTTTCACCGCCGGCAATTACCTGATGAGCAATAGCAAAGTGATGCTTTTCACAAAGAACCTGCCAGAAATATAATTGCTCTTTAGGAAGCACAAGTATAATTGTAAATGTAGGATCAAATTTGAAGAAAATCTCTATGGTCCGCATCAGAATTGGCCTTCCACAAAGTTCGATAAACTGCTTGGCAATAGCGGAATTCATACGTAATCCCGATCCTCCTGCTACGATAATTGCATATTTTTTTAACATATTGTCAGTATTTCCGATTAGCAAAAATCGGTTTAAATTTGCAATTAGCAATGACTTGAAAAAAAATTTTAAAACTATGCTTGAAAAATCCTTATCCTTCCTTACCGTATTAAAAGACAACAACTATAAAGAATGGTTCCACGAAAATAAGCCTTTGTATGAGGAAGCCAAAAAAGAATTCGAATCATTTGTTTCTTTATTAATTAAAGAGATTAAAGCCATTGATGGTGATATCGGATATCCGGAACCAAAAGATTGCATTTTCAGAATCTTCAGGGATATTCGATTCTCAAATGACAAAACACCTTATAAGACTAACTTCGGGGCTTTTATGGCAAAAGGCGGTAACCGGAAAAGCGAATATGGAGGCTATTATTTTCATTTGGAACCTGGTAATTCACTCCTTGCGGGTGGTATATGGATGCCTCAACCTGGTATTCTAAAAGCAATTAGGGAAGAAATATTCCATAATATAGATGAATTCCTGGCCATCATTGAATCAAAGGAATTTAAAAAACAATTTGGAGAATTAGACCGCGAGTATATGCTTA
>DATBXH010000357.1:0-2412 GCA_036514375.1 Bacteroidales bacterium
ATCGGTTCCTTTTTCGTGGGCTCGTGTGTATGGTGACCGTGTTTATTTGTCAGGCCATGGCCCTTTGGCCGCCGATGGTTCGGTGCTTGGTCCAACAGGAAAAGTGGGAGCGGAGGTTTCACCCGAAGAGGCATACATTGCGGCGCGTGCAGCAACATTAACATTATTATCTAGTCTCCAGCGTGCTATCGGGGATCTTGACCGTGTGACAGCATGGTTGATGGTTTCCGGTATGATAAATGTTGCACCCGGTTTCGTGAATACCACCCTTGTGATGAATCCATGCTCAAACTTGTTGCTTGAACTTTATGGAGAAGAAGTTGGAATCCATGCCCGCACTGCCATCGGTGTAGCACAATTACCGCTGAATTTTCCTGTAGTAATTTCGGCAGAAGTTGCTATCCGGACAAATTAAAAGGATCAATTACTCTGCGGTGATATTGCCGCTAAGGCGACGAGCAATATCGTTAACCCTGTGTAACCCATAAATTTTGTAAAACCAGTCAATTTCTCCATATAGAATTGATTGGAAGGAGAATCGGAGGGGGAATTGGTGGGCGTCACATCATAGACCTGGTAAACTCCGGAAACCCAGAACGGATGATCATAAAGGAGAGAGGAAGAAAGATCTTTCTCCGCTGTGATGGCAAGCACGCTTCTGAAAAAGACGGGCGAAGTTTGATCATCAAAGACATGCACATCAACCTGGCTGTTACCTGCTGCGGTTCGAATCACTGTTTTTACTTTTTTATCCTTATGGCTCAGGGGTATGAATTTATCGGAAAGATTATTGCTTCTGATTGTCACAGACGATTGGGGAGCAATAGAATCGACCTGATCTTCGTTATCAAAAGCGTCGTCAATTGGTGTATCATTCATGATTACCGACGAATTTTTCCAGTCGAAATAAAGAGGTTGCTGAAGTTTGTTAAAGACCGTAATAGTAATTGGGAAATCCCTCCCGGTGAAATTATACTTCATCTTCACAGTATCGGTCTCATCAACAAATTCCGAATTTTCATTTTTATTCAGATAGCTGTCGATTGAAATATATTGATATTTGGAACAGCCGGTAACAAACAGAGCACTTAAGCAAAGCAGGTAAAAAAAGATTCCGGGCGATATCTTTTGACTTTTATGGTTTTGGGATTGTTTAATACCTTTCATCGGAACAAAAATGTTTATATGGTAATAACTGTCATTGGTCTCATCTTATTATCAACTACAGAGATTATTTTACAAATCATGTGCCAGAATAATTGACATACATCGTCAACAAATATTAATCAGCTATTTGAGCAAATAACAAACTATGAATTTGTCTATTTTCAATTACAAAAATTTTGTTTAAATCCTAAAATTGGTTGATTCTAAAATTATTATAAATTTTTCACAAATATGACACATATTTTGTATAAATTTATTTCTTATTTGATACTCCTTTTGGTATTTGTTTTTTAATGCTTCCTAAACAATTGTATTAAAATTTTTTGCCTCTTTCTTTAGTTTTAGCACAATTGAACAAGATGTCCAACTTATCTATATTTTATGAAAGCGCAACTTCTCCGACCAATCATCAAAAAACAAATAATCATTTGTTTTTTTACATTTTTTGCAATATTCATAGCCAAGGCTCAGTTTGAAGAACAGGATGGAATCTCATTACCTAAATTATGTTATAGCGCAATGGCGTGGGGTGATTATAATAACGATGGATTTATGGATCTATTGCTCACAGGTGATCCAGGCGATTATAATTACATCTCAAAAATCTATAAAAATAATGGTGATGGTACATTTACAGAACAAACCGGAATTCAGTTAATTGGGGTTACAAGAGGAGCCGTAGCGTGGGGTGATTATAATAACGATGGATTTCTTGACATCCTTTTGACAGGATACGCTAAAACGGGAAGTATATCGATAATTTATAAAAACAATGGAGAAGGAAACTTCATTGAACAAAAAGGAATTAATTTAATTCCTGTAGAATATAGTTCAGTAGCATGGGGAGATTATAATAATGATGGTCGCCTGGATATTTTATTATCTGGAAATGCTAATTACTCTGATGGTGGGTACATTTCAAAAATCTATAAGAACAACGGAGATGGTACATTCTCAGATCAAACTAATGCTTTATTGTCAGAAACCCAATATGGTTCAGTAGCCTGGGGAGACTATAATAATGACGGATATTTAGATATTCTATTGACAGGCTCTTCAAACCTTGTAAAAATATATAAAAACAACGGAGATGGTACTTTCTCAGACCAAACAAGTATTTTCTTGAGAAAAGGAACAATTTCAGGTTTGGGTTCCTGGGTAGATTATAATAATGATGGATTTCTAGATGTTTTTCTGATAAGAGAATCAACCTATCCTTATGGCGGGGAATTAACATTATTTAAA
>DATBXH010000358.1:0-2104 GCA_036514375.1 Bacteroidales bacterium
TTACCGAAAAATAAAACGTGGTACCACCGTTCATAACAGACTTCAGACATATGTTTCCACCCAACAATTTAACCAATCCTTTAGCAATTGAAAGTCCTAAGCCCAATCCTTCACGGGAGCGTCTTTCAGGTACAAGTTGCCTAAACTTCTCAAAAACCGTATCATACTGATTATCGGGTATACCAACACCGGTATCGGATACAAAAAAGGTGACATAATCATCCTCTATATCAAATATTCCAAATTCAATGGCACCTCGTTCGGTGAATTTAAAAGCATTATCGAGTAAGTATTTAAATATCTGACGCAATTTAAATCTGTCGGTAAAAAGTATTCCTTCATCGACATAAGATCTTCCTCTGACGCTAAACAGTATATTATCCTTGCCACGCCTGTTTTTATATTTTTCGAAGTAATTGAATAAATCATCAAACATGCTAAGGATGCAAACGGCTTCAGCTCTAAGGTTAACCTGTCCCAATTCGATACTCGACATTTCAAGTATTTGATCGATTGTATTAAGCAGTTCGAAGGATTGTTGGGTAATTAACCTTGTAAATTCTTTTTTGGGGTCTGTCTCGTCCATTCTGTCATCCAGTAACTGGGAGAAACCAATGATTGCATTCATGGGTGTGCGTATTTCGTGTGAAATATTCTCCAAAAAGGCTGTTTTTAGTCGGTTACTTTCTTCTGCTTTTTCTTTGGCCATTCTGAGTTCTTCGTTAATCAGGCGATGTCTTTCATTTACCTCTTTCGGTTGCCTGTTTGTAAGAAAGCAGGTTGCACTCATTTCTTTTAATTCATCGGCAAGAAGAAGATGTTCTTCATTTTGTTCCGGCCCCACTGTAATATCCTTGATAAAGCCTATGATGCCGGAGATACAGTTATCTTCATATCTTGGCACAAACAAGAGCCGGAACCACTTTTCCTCTGAATCTGCCGGATAATGATAAGAGAAGTTTTCAACGTTAACGGATTCTCCTTCCAGTACCCGCATCATCATCCTGTCTAATCCTTTTTCTTTCAGGATAGGAAATTTATTCAGTGCACATTTACCAATCACTTCGGAATTCTTAAGGCCGGTAATTCTTTCCATGGCTGTATTCCATTCCAGAAAATTAAAACGACAGTCGCAAACCACAATTCCGTCCTGTGTATTTTTAATAATTTGTTTTAGTAGTTCCATGATTTAGGGGTTAATAAAAGCTTAACAAATTATTCCAGTTTAATACAACTTTCATTTATTGTCAGTTACATACTATATTCCTGTATAATTAAGGTATTTACTAAGTTACTGTTAAGTGAATCAACTACACTTATTAGAGGTATTACAAAAGCTTTACAATGCAAACCATCAATAATTGATGATATATGATTTCAAGTCAATGTGTTGTTGCAGGTTTAGCTTTTTCTTTATTCTAACACGGGCTATCTGGACTGAAGATACTTTAATATTAAAAAATCGGGCGGTTTCCTTGGTTGTAAAATTCATTTTAATACAGGCGCAATGTTTCAGATCGTTGAGTGTCAGGGTAGGAAAATCGAGCGTCAGTCTCTTGAAGAAGCCGGGGTATATTTTTTCGAAATGAACTTTCACGATATTCCAGTCTTTATCGAACTTTAAATAAGATTCGATGATCTTATAAATCTTCAGAAAATCGTTACTCTTATAACTATCGTTCAATTTCAGAATCCGGTCCAGCTCGTTTTTAATCTCAAACAGCATCTTTTTCTGCTGATTGATATACAGGGCATCTGCGGCCAGTTTTCGTTGCTCTTCTTTCAGTTTGATCTGTTCTGTTATATCAACAATCAGGACCTGATTATAGCTCTTATTTGCTATCCTGCAATTCGTAACATATATCTCCAGTTGCCGGATGGATTTATCTTTTCTTAATATCCTGTTCGATATCTTAAAAGGTGGCCTGATCTTGCCCTTTACAACCCGGTTGATAGTATTTACCAGTTTCTCCCTATCGTCAGGATGTGTGTGTTCGAGGAGCGTTTTCTTACGTAACTCTTCTAAAGTTTCGTAGCCTAGGATATTGATGAGAGCTTTGTTTGCATATTCGATATCGAAATTAATGGATATACCAATCCCAAC
>DATBXH010000359.1:0-3336 GCA_036514375.1 Bacteroidales bacterium
ACGAGGAAAAAGAAGGCCGCGGAGGGCTTACTGATTACAACAGGCTGGGTTACGTATCCACTGATTTTGTCAGGGCCGGCAACCGCACGCTGGAATATGCTTATGATGATTACTGCCTGGCTACGGTTGCAAAAGGTATAAAACGAAATGGTGAGTCCATGCGCTTTATGAAACAATCGGACAACTGGCAAAATTTGTGGCGAAATGTAAAAGATCATGGAGCAAGCGGGTTTATTATGCCTAAAAGCGCCTCCGGAAAATGGATTGATAGCATCCAATGTAATGAGAACAATGGACGGATCACCTTTATCCCTTATACGCCTTTAGCTCAGGATTGGCCAATTTGCGTTTGCTGGTGGTGCGGGTTCTTTTATGAAGCAAGTTCATGGGAATATTCCCTTTATGTACCACACGATGTAGCCGCGCTCATTAGCAAATCAGGGGGTAGGGAAGCGTTTCGCCGACGGCTCGATACCTTATTTATGAATGGTTATTATAACGTTGGAAATGAGCCGTCATTCCTCAGCCCCAACTTATACCATTGGATCGGACGTCCCGATTTAAGCAGCGACAGGATACGTAAAATTATTGAAAGATACTATAACAGTTCACATAGTGGCATTCCGGGAAATGATGATTCAGGTGCTATGTCATCATGGCTTGCATTTCACATGATGGGGTTATATCCAAATGCCGGTCAATCTTATTATTTAATTAATTCATCCTTTTTTAAACAGACGATCATTCATCAGGAGAATGGGAAAGACTTTACTATTACGGCCAGGAATCTGTCTGAAAAGAACAGATATATCAAATCTGCAACACTTAATGGAAAGTCGTATGAAAAGTCCTGGATAGAACACGAGGATATTATTGATGGTGGAAGCCTGGTGTTGGAAATGGGCGAAAAACCATCGGCTTCATGGGGGGCTACTTTTGTTCCACCTTCAAAATCTGATAAAAAACCTGATAATTAGGTCGATATTTTCATAATTAAATAAAACTTTACCTAAAATGAGAAAAATTAACTTACGGAATAGCTTGATTTTGCTTCTGTTTTTTTTCCCCTCATTTGCTTTCAGCCAGCAAAAACAAATAAACATTGTCGATTTGGGTGCGAAACCCGATGGTTTGACAGATAACACACTAGTTATTCAAAAAGCTATAGACGAAGCCTCGGCCAGTGGAAATGGCAAGGTTATCGTTCCGAATGGCAAATTCGTGACTGGAGTAATTCATTTAAAATCGAATATTGAATTATATCTTAACGACAAGGCGTTATTGCTGGGAAGCGCCAAAAGGATTGATTATGGCCCAAAAGATGCATCCGCATTGATTGTAGCTGTTAATCAGGATAACATTGCTATTACCGGTAAAGGAGTGATCGATGGGCAGGGAGAGAAATTGATAAAAGACATTTATGCGATGCTAAATGCGGGAACTCTTGAAGATAAAGAATGGAGAATCTATAATCCCTGGCACCAAATGCGACCGGAAGAAAGGAACAGGCCTAAGATCATTCAGTTCCTGAATTGCAAGCAGGTACAAATTAGAGGCATTACCCTAAAAAATGGACTTTGCTGGATTCAGGATTATGTGGCATGTTCTACCATTGTCGTGGATAGTATTAAAGTAGAAAGCAACACATTTTTGAATAACGATGGGATAGATCTTGTGGACTGCAGGAATGCCCGAATAACGAATAGTTTTTTTAATTGTGCTGACGATGGTATTTGCCTAAAGTCGAGCGACCGGAGTAGCAGATGCGAAGACATCTATGTTGCAAATTGTACCGTTCGTTCCAGTGCCAGCGCAGTAAAATTTGGAACAGCTTCCTGGGGTGGTTTCAAAAAAATAACTATTCGCGATATCAGTGTTTACGATACATACCGTTCTGCTATTGCTATTGAAAGTGTAGATGGCGGTGTGCTGGAGGATGTTGATGTAAGAAATATCAAGGCAAAGAATACGGGCAATACTATTTTTGTTAGGTTGGGACATCGAAATAAAGATACGGTATATAGCCAGTTACGCAATGTTTACATAGGTAACGTTTATGTTGAGGTGCCAAAAGCAAAACCGGATAAAGGATATCCGATGGAAGGCCCACTTGTGAGGGATCCCCATAATGTTTTTCCTTCTTCGGTGACAGGTATTCTCGGTTATCCGGTGCAGAATGTGACCATCGAAAACGTGACCATCACTTACGAAGGAGGTGCGGAACGTAACATTGCTTGTTTTGGACTGGATTCTCTCGACAGGATCCCGGAACGTGTTGAAAACTACCCTGAATTTTCCATGTTTGGAGAATTGCCGGCATGGGGCTTTTATGCCAGACATGTGGATGGACTGCATATGAAAAACATTACGGTAGTTTATAAAGAAGATGATTTTCGTACTGCCTGTATTTTCGATGATGTTAAAGGTCTTCAACTCGATAACATTACTGTTCCAAAAGCAAAGGAATTACCAGTCATGGTGTTAAAAAAAGTTTCGGATTTATCCATGGGGCGGGTACAAATACCTGTGGATAAAGAAAAGAGCATTTTGATTTTAAAAAAATAACAGCCTTTTTAGATCGCAATTCATAAAATGGAATTATAAATTTAACTAAATGAGAATATTATATATTCTGTGTTCTTTGCTATTCGTTTCAGGAGGCCTGTCTTTTGCACAACGACCAGTTGATATGGTTTATCCTTATCTTGACGCGGCCCATTCACGCTGGTTCTTTTTTTCTTCTGCCTGTCGTCCATTTGGTATGGTGAGCTTGTTTCCTGACAACAAAATTGACGGGGAATGGGAGAGCGGCTATCGTTATGGCATAGATACAATTAGAGATTTCAGCCATGTTCATGAGTGGCAGCTCGCAGGGGTTGCTGTGATGCCGGTTTCATTTTTGGATAGTACCATCCGGGAGGTTATGAAGGATTATGCCTCTCCATTTTCGCACAGGAATGAGATAGTGCATCCGGGTTATCATTCCGTTTTTTTGGAAAGATATGGAATACAGGCAGAGCTTACAGCGACCTGCCGTGTTGGTGTTCACAGGTACATATTTCCAAAAGAAAAACATTCAGGAATCATCTTTCAATTGGGAGGTCACTTGGGTCCATCTGACATTCCGGAAGGCGGTTTTTCCTTATTTGGCAAATACGAGATCAGGGGATACATGATAAACGGTCCGACCATGCGCCGCCCAAGGAATGCCCCTGTCTATTTTTGTGCGGTCTTTAACAGACCTGTTAAGCAGATCTATCTTTTTCAATCAGGTAAACTGACGAAGAATATAAGTCAATGGAAGGGCAGGGATGGCAGGATACTGGTAGAACTGGC
>DATBXH010000360.1:0-2993 GCA_036514375.1 Bacteroidales bacterium
GCTTTACTGCTTCTAAAATGATAGTTCCATTATCAATTAGACTTTTTTCGTAAGCTACATTGTGTCCGAAAAAACGATATGCTACACTTGGATACCATAATCCAGAAGATTTTAATTTTTCATCTTTAGTATTTAAAACAATGTTTGAATATAACGAACTGAAAAGATAGTTTTTCTCTAGACCTTTTGAGACTTCCTTTGCAAATTCATCAGAAAAGAATTTATTTTTAATCTTCCAAATTCTGACATCCGACTTACTCCAATTCTTTTTTTTCTCAAGTATCAATAAACTCTGATATGCCTTAATTAAATCACCACTTCTTTTTAATGCTTTTCTTGAATGGCAAACTATTGAAACGCTAATACTTCTTTGAAGTCTCCACTCTCCAACAGTCAAATAAAGTGTTGGCGTCTTTTTATTCAGAATATTATTGCAAGCTTCATTTATAGCAACATTTAGTCCATCAGCCCCATAAAATATTGGTTTGCCAATCAAATTACATCTACCATAATTATTAGGATTGCTATTGTAAGAAATCTTCTCTTTACTCTTATAAGGTTCATAAATAAAGTTGTTTTCAGAGTCAGTATTGATGCGTGCTCTATATATTGGATTTCCACCAGGGTTTTGAGGAAATAAACCAGTTGGAATAGTAAATGATTTGTTTATCAATTCTATTAAATCAGCTTGCTCCGTTTTAATTAAATCAAGTTTTTTAAAGGATATAATCCTTCTTCTGATTCTTCGATACGTAGGAATTGTGATAGGCTTCATACAATTGTGGCTTATTGGTACATTGCTTATACTCCGCTAGTCGACGTGAATTGTCCAGTTAACTTTTCAATTACCAAATCATGCACTCTACCGCCTACGATAATTTTACCCTTTTTGTAAAAATCCTTTTGAGCCTTTGTAACCATTTCAATTGGGCGCCGGGCTATACTTCTGTAAATCTCAATATCCTTAGGGTCCTTTAATACATTTCTTTTTTTTGCTGTATCCATCGCATCTCTATAACCACTAGAAAATGGATTAAACATGTCTGGATCTCCATTATTGAAAATGAACAACCTACCTTTAGTAAGGAAGTCTTTGACTAACAATTGCTTTTCAAATTGATTTAAATTTTCGTGCCCTGCTTTGAATTCTTCTGGCATAGTATGAAATAAATGCCTTGAAATAGCTAAATCACCAATTTTTGAATATGTTTCGTCGGTATAATTTGAAATTAGAAAAAGTTCAGGAATTCTTAAGCCATCATAATCCTCATATCCTGTAAGATGAATGCCAATTCCTGTATATTTCTTCTCTATTCTGAATGATTTAATTTCTTTTTCCAACTCATCTCTGACATATTTTGCGAAATCCTCAAGCTTATCAAAATATTGAGCATGATTTGAAATATTTCTTAACCATTCATAAGTTGTCCATTTGCTTGATTTTGATTTTGCAGCAAGACCCCAATAAGAAAAGGCACCTAAAAACTTTTCTATTCGAATTATCTTTGGTTTCCTTGTTTCAATAATCTCGCTAGTCTTGGTTGAAGAGTTGTAAACAGTCAGAAGTGAGTCTGAAGATACTGCTATACAATGCGTACTTATTACTGCTGATATTACTGTCATTCTATCTGTTTTTTAGCTTTGTACCTTTAACTATTTAATGTCAAGCACTATTTATTAAACTGATTTATTTAACTCCTAAATACTTTTTCTAAATTAAATCTAAATAATTTCCCCCTCATTTCCAACCTTTCCATTAACATCTTCATTGTTATACCGGTTTACTATAATTCTATGCTTTAAAATATAGGCATAGGTATCGATGGAGAGTACTGGCTTACCACCTGTCGACAGAAAACAGATATTCCAGTTCGTATTCCATTATTGCCAAAACCTTTGGCTATTATTGAGAAATACAAAGACAACCCTCGCACACTTGCCATGGGCAAATTACTGCCGGTTTATTCCAATCAAAAATTAAATGCCTACCTAAAGGAGATTGCCGATTTATGTGGCATCGAAAAGCCTTTAACATTTCATATTGCCAGGCACACGTTTGCTACAACGGTAACATTAACGAACGGGGTACCTATCGAAACGGTTTCAAAATTATTAGGTCATACAAGTATTAAAACCACTCAGATCTATGCTAAAGTAATAGAACAGAAGGTTAGTGACGACATGTATTCATTACGTGAAAAACTCAAACACAAAGTTGAATCCAGCTCGAAAAGGAATGCAATGTAACATAAACTGAATAGTTCAGCGGCCTTAAATTTTTGAAGCAATATTATCTCAACTTTCCTTGGAAAACATTCAAAATGTCTTTTGCGATTCTTGATAAAAATAAAGACAAGAAATTAGAACACGATAACCAGAGATTTGGATTCATCCTGATAATTTTCAATTACGACTTTTGTGATATAACTAAAAATTTGAAAGTATGAATACAAAAGTTTGGTTTATCACAGGTAGTTCAAGAGGCCTGGGCAGAAGTATAACAAAAGCTGTTCTGGCAAGTGGGTACAATGTTGCTGCAACAGCAAGAAATCCTGAGCAATTAAGCGATTTGACGCAGAAATTCCCTAATCAAATTCTTGCTTTGCAATTAGATGTGAACAACAAAGCACAAATCCATAAAGCTGTAGAACAAACAGTAAGGCATTTTGGACGAATTGATGTCCTGGTAAACAATGCTGGTTTTGGTGTCACTGGCGCTATAGAAGAGTTTACTGATGAGCAAATGAAAAGCCAGTTAGATGTGAACTTATACGCTCCTATTGAAATTACAAGAGCAGTATTGCCTTATCTGCGCAAACAACGTTCTGGTAGCATTTTCAACGTGAGCTCGGTAGGTGGAAGAGTTGGCTCTGCAGGATTTTCTATGTATCAGGCTGCAAAATTCGGTTTGCAAGGATTTACCGAAGTTTTGACCAAAGAAGTGGCGACATTCGGCATCAAAGTTACTTCTATCGAACCTGGTGGTTTTCGTA
>DATBXH010000361.1:0-4009 GCA_036514375.1 Bacteroidales bacterium
ATTTCGTCAATGAACTCGTACCGCCCACTGACAAAGATTCCTGCTTACTCGGCAGCAAAAGCTTCAATTAATAACTTTACACAATGGCTGGCTGTTCACCTGGCAAAGACAGGAATTCGTGTGAATTGTATAGCTCCCGGCTTTTTCCTCACGAATCAAAACAGATTTTTATTGACTGACGAAAAGACTGGTGAGGCAACGGCCCGTGGCAAAAAGATTATATCCAGTACACCGATGGGAAAATATGGTGAGCCCGAGGATGTAAACGGTGCTATGCTTTATCTGCTTTCCGATATCTCCAGCTTTGTAACAGGGGTAGTTATTCCTGTTGATGGCGGGTTCAGTGCTTATGGCGGTGTTTAATTAAAGCCAACTGTTATTCCTGTTATCAAACAGGCAGTTTGACGGAACATTTTACTCATTATTTTCCTTTATAACAAAGGGAAAATCCTTAGATGCGGCAAGTTTCCGGAAATTATGCCGGAAACTTGCCGCGAAGAAGGAAGAAGGAAGAAGGAATAAATAATAATATTAAGATATGTTGTATTATTCGCGCGGATCAAAAACAGATGTTTTAACACATAAAGACCTGAAGGAAGGATTGTTTTCGGTTTTTGAAAAACTGGGACAAAAGAAAAAGGTACTGGCTCTACCACCAGACTTTACCAGGTTTCATTCCTTTGCAGGTTTGTTAACAGAGATAACATGGGAATATTACCAGGACAAACTCACTGATGTGCTTCCGGCACTTGGTACCCATACGGCCATGACGGAAGGTCAAATTTCAAAGATGTTTGGTAAGGTTCCAAAGAATATATTCAGGGTACACGACTGGCGTAATGATATTGTTACCGTTGGCGAGGTGCCTGCCGAATTTGTTAAAAAGGAATCAGAAGGACGTGTGGAATATCCATGGCCTGCGCAGGTGAATAAGCTTCTTTTAAAGGGAGGTTTTGACCTGATCCTTTCGCCCGGTCAGGTTGTACCACACGAAGTAATTGGGATGGCTAACTACAACAAAAACATTTTTGTAGGTACAGGCGGTGTGGAAGGAATTAACAAAAGCCATTTCCTGGGTGCAGCTTATGGTATGGAACGGATCATGGGAAGGGCTAACAACCCTGTGAGAAGGGTGATGAACTATGCTTCGGATCATTTCACAAAAAACCTTCCTATCGTCTATTTACTTACTGTAGTTGGCAAGGATAATGATGGTCATCTTGTAGTTCGTGGTCTGTATATTGGGGACGACATGGAATGCTTCACCAAAGCTGCTGATCTATCCTTACAGGTGAATTTTGAAATGCTGGACAAGCCTTTGAAAAAGGTAGTGGTTTACCTTGATCCTTCGGAATTCAAGAGTACCTGGTTGGGCAACAAGAGTGTATATCGTACCCGTATGGCTATTGACGATGGCGGCGAGCTTATTGTACTTGCACCCGGCCTCCACGAATTCGGGGAAGATAAACAAATTGACACCCTGATCCGAAAATATGGTTATGTAAATACCCCAAAAATCCTAGAGCTTACAGCAAAAAACGAAGAACTCAGGAATAACCTGAGTGCCACGGCGCATCTTATACATGGATCGTCGGAAGGACGCTTTAAAATAACCTATTGCCCAGGACATCTGACGGAACAGGAGATCAGGAGTGTCAACTTCAACTACGCACCATTGGATGCCATGCAGAAGAAATACAATCCTGAAAAACTGAAGGATGGATTCAACATGGTTGATGGTGAAGAAATATTTTATATTTCGAACCCGGCGTTAGGACTATGGGCTTACAAGGAAAGGTTTAAGTGATTTTAGAACAGGCACCGTAACTTTTACTATAGGCACAGTAAAGTTTAAAACAGCCACGGTAACTTTTATTATAGTCGCGGTAAACTTACAAACAGCCGTGGTAACTTTTAGTATAGTCACGGTAAAGTTTAATACAGCCGCAGTAACTTTTACTTTAGCCGCGGTAAAGGTTAAAACAAGCGCGGTAACTTTTACTATAGCCGTGGTAAAGTTTAAAACAGGCATGGTAATCATAGAGACAGCCACCGTAAACTTAGAAACAACCATCGGCAATCTTAGGATAGCCTGCAGTAATTTTAGGAAGGGGACCAACAATGAATGGGATTTTACAAACAATTGTCAAAGTCTTTTGCGAATCAGGTTAGGTTTGGTAATTTAGTATTTAACAAACACCGTCCGTATGCAAAACTCATCCGATTTCCTAAACCAAGACTTCACAGAGAGTTACAACCAACTGAGATATTATGGAAGTAATATCCTGGATAGTTTCAAATTTATTTTCACTGTTTATATATCGATGGTTGGTGGTTCCATCACCATTCTGAGTATTGATGCCGGCGTTAACTTAATGTTGCTGTTAAAGGTCCTGCTTAGTTTTACCGTTATTTTCGGCTTCTTTATTATGTGGTATATTATTGAACTGCGGAAATATTATGTAAAAACCTCGCGTTATATCAATGAAATACGCAAAACCCATCTGACTGCTATAGCCAATGAATTTAAAAATAAAACCAATTATTACACGGATTATGATAAACCAGCCTATTTTAGCTGGAGAAGCAGTCAGATTTTACTGATTCTCATACTTTCATTTTTTAATTCGGTTACGTTGGGCATTTTGTCTGATGTCTGTAAAATAGGGCATCTATTCATCAGCATTTTAATAACTGTTCTTTCTTTAGGGTTGCATGTATCCTTTGCATGGTTTATTCTCCACAAAGCAGATAAAAACTCAACGGGACACAGACACTTATCATAAACCAACAGTATAAATCCTTACAATATCCTCCGGCAGGTTTTGTTTTAGGCATTCTGTTTATTACATTTGTCCGCGACGAAAAGCAAAGATTCTTTGCCACAAAACTCTAAAAATGAATAATCTATCTAAATTTTTAATCATTTTCTTTCTTGTTTTTTCAAAGATAGCAGAAGCACAGGTTTCCGGTGGAAATGATGTGGTGGTTGAAGTTTCAAAGGAAAAAGTGGTTATAAATGGGAAAACCTTTTTTTTACATAAAGTAAAAAAGGGTGAAAATCTATACAGAATAAGCCGTGCATACAATGTCACGCAAAAGGACATCATCATTGCTAATCCCGAGACTATTTCAGGCAATATCAAGGAAGGTCAAACATTAAAAATTCCGACAGAGACTGCGGCCAGGAATATCTCTCAGATAGAATCAGACAACTTTATTTACCACATCGCTGAAGAAAAACAGACGATCTATTATATCGCCCAGAAATATAAAATAACTCAGGAAGAATTATTCAAATATAATCCCGAACTTCAATATTCTAAACTCCAGGTTGGTCAGGTAGTTAAGATACCCAAAGTACCCAATGCTCCTGTTGGTACGGATAAATTCAGACCAATAGAAAAATACGTTGAATACAAAGTGGGTCGAAAGGAGACGATGTATTCCATTTCAAAAGATCATAACATAACAGTAGACGAGCTTATTGCAGCAAATCCTATCTTAAACACAGGGGATCTTAAAAAAGGACAGATTATCCAAATACCTGTTAAAAGTGATACTGAAATTATAGCGATTCCCATTGTGAACATCCCTGATACCGTAAAACAGGAAACTACAACAACAGAACAAAAAACACCTTGCGAAAACGTAAAAGCATTTTCAGAAACCATAAAAGTTGCTATATTATTACCTATTTTTATTGAAGGCAACGAGACCCTTGCAATGCTTGATTCCGCCATGACTGAAAAAGGCGGTGAAAAAATGAATTATGAGACGAATGAATTCTACCAACTGACTGCCAATCTCTTAGAATTTTACGAAGGAGCGCTCATGGCAATTGATTCGTTAAAGAAAGCCGGTATGTCAGTAAAACTTTATGTTTATGATACAGGTAGAGATAATCAGAAAATTAATAGCATTCTGGCTAAACCGGAAATGGCAAGAGTTGATCTGATCATCGGGCCTTTGACTTATAATCAAAGCTCGCTGGATAAAGTTGCTCAGT
>DATBXH010000362.1:0-5378 GCA_036514375.1 Bacteroidales bacterium
AAGATTGCCAAGATGCTCAAAGATGACGACACCAAGATTGTTGCCGTATCGAACATCTCAGGCGGAAAGCTCGAAAAAGGTAACGTAATGTTGTTAAGCGGGCTTATCATGCTTGCTTCGGTAAATGGTGCAGCCAAAGTGGAAGAAGCCAAATTCGACCTTTTGACCGATGTTATTGCCAATGGCGAGTTCGAGTTCAAGGCAAATGGGACAACCTTAGTCCCTATCACTTCGTGCGAAGTGTTCAACACCTTTGGTACAACCCGCCAGCTTGGTTATTACAAACTCGACAACCCGAAAATCATTTTTGACCAACAGGCTATGGAAATGAACGTGGAATGGGGCGTAAATGCACCCGAAAACACATTCCTTAAAGTGTTGCTTGTAGGAACGGCAGTTACCAAGTATTAGCCATGACACATGGCAGCCTGTTCCTGGGTATGGAAAGTGCTGACCTTGCCACATCCCGGACAGGTTGCCAGAACGTGTTATGAAGTACACAGATAAATAACAGCAATGGAAAAGACAAAAGCGATCAAGTACCAGATACTGAAGGTCACCGTCCCCTCTGCGGGTGAGACTGTGAACATCAACGTTACCACGGACAAGATGTATAAGAAGATCACCGGGATACTGGCCAGTTTTCCCTTTTATATATCCTTCCTGCAAAAGTCTACCCTTTCGCTCTCTATCAACGACAAAGAGATCTTCCCAGATGAATTTGAAGTAAAGCTTATCTCTTTTGGTCCGGGTGTACCCACCAACGAGCTGTTTTACCTCCTTGATGAAGAGGCCAATGGCAGCACCATCAAAGGTAAGTTCAAAGACGGTACAGATGCCCTAGGTTTTCCATATCCCTATACGGTGATTATTTACCTTAGACTGGAAGATAAAAGCTAATGGAAACGAGAGCGCAGTGTGAGAAGTGGGTCATCATGCCTTTCTCCGTGGGGAAAAAAGAGGTAGTGCAGATTGACTACCGGCTCCCGGCCAATGTAACCCATTGTACCGGGATAGCCCTCACTGTTTCTGACCTGCCAGGCTTCTACTACCCCCATGCACTTGGCGAGCTGAGCCTTTCTTTTAACAATCGCCTGAGCCAACCGGTATGCCTCCCGTTAAAATATGTGCCGGATCGCTTTCGCATGGACTACATGGTTTGCAAACTGGAAGAACCACTAATCGGAAGCTCAAGGGTAAACGGTTATTTCCGCAACATCGTTCCTTTCACTTATTCGTTAAAAATATACCTGCAATGTCTGCAATATCTGTAAACCAAAACATGGGCGTAAACATGGATAGTCTTTGCATGGCTTATATCGTAAACCGGATGCGCGAGCTGGGTTTTAAAGAGTTTCATTTCGAACCGTATATGGTCATTTTATCGGAGGATAACCCCAGCTTCGAGATTTATGGTCAAAACGAACACTACTACCTCACATCCGTTGACTTGTGTGTGGGTACGGAGATTTCGGCAGACAACAACCAGTTCAGGGTCGAAGATTATTATAGCCACATGGGTGTCGGAAAGCTTCAGGAGTTTACTGGCTTTGTGAACCTTTCGCAACCCAAAGGATGTGGTGTCCAGGTTATCGAATTTTTAAGGGTGGTTCCAAAATATTCAAAATGAGATAGTGAATATGGAAACGGACAAATTCGCATCAAGCATGGGCAATATCCGCACCAAAATACGGACATACAAGAAACAGGGTAAAAACGTGTTGTATTCGGCCACTTTCATTACCGGCAAAGAGAAAGTAAAACTCGTTGACCGTGCGCCGGTAAGCCAGTTGTCACTGGTAACCAAAAACCTTCAATGCGAAACACCCGATAAGGTACGCATCGAGCTGTTCGATGGAAAAGAAATGCCCAACCCACTTTGGTTTAAAGAACTTCCAGTTATACAGGAAACAGAAACTGAACCACAGGAGTTCAAAGGGCTTGGTGAAGCCGAAATTAATGAAATCGTTGACCAGCGGTTCAGAGAACGGCAACGCACCGTGGAGTTCGAGCAGTTGAAAGAACGGGTGATGGAACTGACCGAAGAAAACGAGGAATTACAAGATTCGGTTGAAGAACTGGAAACCGAGAACGCCCGGTTGGAACAGGAACTTGAAAGCAAGAAACAGGTTCGTTATTACGCCGGTATGCTGGGCGATATATTCGAGAGCTTTGGTATTGATAAAGGACGAATTAAAAAGCCCATTGCAGAACTGATGGGTATTAATGATTCAGATGTGAATCCAAAGCAAATAGACTCTTCCGACAGCTCTGGCATTGTAGAAGAAAAACATGGTCAATCTGCCGAAGAAAAGAAGCGCAATGAAATTATATCGCTGATTGCCGACTATCTCAGGACAACAAGCAACCAAACGCTGGCCAATGTATTTAGCATATTCTCTGAGATAGAGGCCAACAACAGTGTTGCCGATAAAATCATAGATTTTTTAAACACTCAAAAAACTGATAACAATGCAAAAGTTTGATTTTACAGTAATCATAGAAGCCGAGAACCGTGAAGAAGCCCGTCAGGTACTTCTTTCGATGTTCGATATTATGAAAACCATTCGAAACGAGACTTCCACGAAAGAATTTATAGAGTTCGGGACAAAATTGAAAGCCAAGCCTTCATTGGTAAAAAAAGCTAAAATGTTCATGTAATGGCCGAACAGCAGATACATAAGGATAATATTTTCGATCACCCCAAACGACTGTTGGTAGGTGGGGTAGCCATTGGTATTGGTGGATTCTTGTTATACAAGCTTGGCCGGAAAATCGTGACCGGCATCCAGAAACGTAACACGGAAAACCTTGCCGATGACAGTCCCGAAGTGCGCCAGGCCATGTCGTTACGCTCTGCCATGAACCCTTCAGGGATTTCCTGGATGAAATCGTTCGATACAACCAATACCACTGCGTTGTTTGACACATCAAAGCAAATTAAAAATCTTGATGAAGTCAGTAACGCCTATCGAAAGCTTTACGATGATGATCTGCTCAAAGATGTACAAAACGAGCTGAGCGCATCCGATTACCAGAAGTTTCTTACAATGGTATCCTCTAATCCCAATAAGACAGGAGGCAGCGCACCAGTTTCTTTTGCCAAGAAAAGCCAGATGGTGGTGGCCAAAGCCGAAGTGTACCTGCGCACTTCGCCTGATGCAACTTATCATGAAGCAATTTATGAAGCTTTCAGTTCCCATAAAAACATCATCCGTAAGGCACAGGTCGGTGAATTTCTGGGGTACGCCACGGGCAGACAAGCCTATGATGATAAAAACAATGTCAAGTTTATCGAAGTAGGCTACCTGGTTAAAAAGGACGGATTACCATCCTCCATGAAACCTTATGCCGGGAAATCCTACACTTATTGGGTATCATCAAGCTCCAATTATGTTGACATTTTCCCGTTTTATAAGAATATGTGGCAGGCTTATCCGGGAACACAACAGGAATCATCCTACAAAAAGCCTTTGGACTATTATAGTTCTTTAACAGGTTTTTTTTCACAAGCGGTCATCACCAAAAGGGCTACACAGGTACTCAATAATAAAATGCAGCCCATCATTCCTGTGCCTTCACAGACCCTGCTGGGTCAGTATTTAATGACACTCGATACGGGAAGGGTAATATTTATAAAATTCCGGACGGTCGACAATACAGAACGTTGGGTAAAAGCTGATTTTGTAACTATTAAAGACTATTCAATATGATACTGATAGATAACCTGAAATGCAACAAAGGCGAAAACAAAGCCGATTTTGAAAAGATGATGAATACCATTTCCGGCTCGTTGGGCATCAACCCCAACTGGCTGATGATGGTGATGTGGAGCGAGAGTCGCCTCAATGCCCAGGCAGTAAACATGCAGCCGGGCGACACACCTGACCCGGCAAAACGTGCAGCTTATAGGGCAACGGGATTAATCCAGTTTATGCCGGATACAGCTTTGCATTTGGGTACAACTACAACAGCATTGTATTATATGAGCAATGTTGACCAATTAGGGTATGTCTACAAATACTTTAAGCCCTGGGCAGGGAAACTAAAGAGTTACTTCGACCTGTACTTTGTTACTTTCTTCCCTTATGCTGTGGGAAAACCCGACGATTATGTGTTGCAGACTGCCAAACTTTCCGCAGCCACCATTGCAAAGCAAAATCCCTTTTTCGATGTGAATAAGGACGGGAAACTCACCGCAGGCGAGATTAAACGCCGCATGTACGAATCCATTCCCAAGGCTATCGTAGCCGAGGTAGTCTCAGAACTCGAAAAAAAAAGTTTGAATTAGGCATTGGGGGCTTTATCCTGCTTGGCTTAGGAGCTTACTGGTTTTACAACAAACTGAAAAATAACAATAAGAACAAACACAGATGAAAAAGTCAAAACGATATACCATCGCCATTGCAGCAGGTATAATACTGAGTATCCTGGCAGCCATTTCAATATTAAAGAGCATGGAAGGCGTTGCCTCTGCCTGTGTTGCAGGTATCCTCACTATTTTAACCACCTACATCTGGGGCGAGACACAGCGTCCATCAAACAACAATCAAAATCAACCGTCATGAAAGAGAAAGCCATTTCAACCATCGTCTTTTTATTTGTCTGCTTTGTTGGGTTTGAGTATGCTAAAATGTACTACCACGAAAAGCATGAGCGGGAACGTATTACCGAAAGTTTTCAAGCCTCACAGCAAACGCTCACTTACTACCGTACCCAAAACGGTCAGTTGGCCGCTAAAAACCAAACGCTCCAGCTCCGGTTTAACGAGGTACAACAGATATTTCCGAAGGTTTTGGATGAAGTCCGCAACCTTGATATTAAGCCAAAGCAGGTAACACAGTATGCCGAAACGGTTGTCAAAAGCGAGAAAGAAATCGTTACCCGGTTAAAAGACAGTATTGTTCATGATACTATCCGTGCAAGGGTCTTTAATTACCAGGATAGCTTTTACTCAGTCAAAGGTATTGCGGTGGGCGATTCGCAGAAGGTTCAGATTAATTCAACGGACAGCCTGATACAAGTGGTTTTCAAAGGCAAACGGTTACGTCCGTGGCTGTGGGTATTCTCAAGGCGCAGGATCGAGCAGGTCATTACCTGTAAGAATCCCGGTAACAAAATAATATATAACAGAACCATTCAAATAACAAGAAAATGAAAAGGACTAAGACACGGAAAACCAAGACCAGAAGGGTAAAGGCGACTACTTCCCGTAAAGCGACCCATAAAAGGGCTGGAACCCATAAGGTAAAGGCAAGGAAGAAATCAGGTTCCAGTAAGGCTAAGATAAAACGCACCATTGCAAGTATCAAATCCAATGTAAAAGCATTGGAAAAGGAAGTTGCAAAATAGTTAGTTCCTATGGCAGGGAAAAACCA
>DATBXH010000363.1:0-2860 GCA_036514375.1 Bacteroidales bacterium
TGCTTCAAATGTTCGCTGATGACATCGAAAAAGAAGGTGATATCAGCAGGCCTCTCATTCATTTCCAAACCTATAAAACAAGACGAAGGCGCCAAGGGATATTTGAACTTCCCGGTTATCACATCTTTATACTGATCGTCGACAATCTCATACAGTTTTTTATGCGCTGCCAGATAACGAACGCGTCCGTCGGTTAAGTTAAACGTACCGGAAGGACTGAAGAATATCTGTTTATCCTCCGTCTTTTTCCCGTAAGGATCACTTACTTTAATAATTGCAAAAAACTGGTTATCCGAAACCACTTTGGCTGCTTTCCTGCACGGTTTAGCATACGCCACAGCATAAGCAGGGTGAGGACTTGTGATAGGCTGAGGAGTAAGTATATTGACCATGCGTTCGATAATCCGCGATTCGGAATTATTTATTTCGCTCGATATCTTCTCCAGTTCAAAGGCGCATGCCCCTAATAATAAACTCACAAGCGGATCGAAGGAACTTTCAGCCTGTGGTTCCTGAAAACCCCAGATCTGAGCCGCGTTTCTTATCATCCTGCTTTTTATCTTATCCTTACTTTCACGCATACATAGAATGGTTAGAAATACGATAAAGGTCCGGTAAAAAATACGTCATGATAGGTGAACTCTTCGTTGGTTTTACTCAGTACCCCTTCGAGGTTGATCTCGATCCGTTGCCTCACTCTCCGGTTGTAAAGAGTTGTCAATACCTGTTCGAATCCAATATTTATTTTTACATCGGTGAGCCTTTTTTCGTGGACGGATATGGCCCGCCTCAACGATTCGGACAGCCTGTCCTTAAAGGCCTGCACATTGTCAATATTCTCAAAATCGTGTTCCCACAATTCATTACCAAAGGATTCATCACACTTAATTTCACCAAAACGTGTCGTTAATACCAGATGAATCATTCCGGCAACGGATTCATAAAGTGAGCACCGTTTCAAAGGTTTCTGCCTTGTTACCAAATCAACCTGCAAGGGCATTTGTAAAAAATCGTGTACCATGAAGTTCGTGTATTAATGATCAATCATCTGCCAAAAAGCTTTTCTTTTGTTTTTCTTCTTCTTTAATATAGATCTGCGTATCTCTGCGCTTTCCGATATAATCCAACGTACTTAATGTGCCGAACAACGTCGAGATGGTATCCATAAAAGTCAGCAGTTTGGAC
Source organism: Bacteroidales bacterium (assembly GCA_036514375.1). Classification (GTDB taxonomy): domain Bacteria; phylum Bacteroidota; class Bacteroidia; order Bacteroidales; family JAAUTT01; genus JAAUTT01. The sequence goes on from DATBXH010000363.1 coordinate 1,186, forward strand.
ATCACGGAAGCAATCTCGTAATGATCGTATTTAAAATTGGTGGTATCCACCATTAATTTCTCAAGTTCCCCCTGCTTGAGGTTACACCAGTCGGAAAAGTAGTTAATCATTTCCTCCTTATTTTCAGGAGGCTGTGCGTTTAATGTATTTTTAAGGAAACTGGCAAAACGGGAAATGGCTTCAAACAAAGATACGGGCGGCAGGTACTTCAGATACAAACGTTGCTCGGTCATGTGCAATCCGAGGAAAGACACAATCTTGTCTGTCAGATTCAATACCGAATTGGCAAGCGGTGTTTTTTGCTGCTTCGTATGGATTTTACGAATAATAACCAACATATCAGATTCCAGCTTACTGAAAAAACCTTCGATCCGGTTTTCAAACGCCAAAAGACGTTCATCGCCCGACACACTGGCGCATGGCGATATATACTCCTTATCGGGGTTGGGTATGTTATCTTTTACAAGAATTTTACCGGTAACGAGGTAGTAGTCCCCAAACCCGGATTTGTTCATTTGCTCGACAGGTACGAGATAGACGCCAAATTCCGGCACTACGTAAGGATGTCGAGGTGGATTTTCTGCAGGATCGGCATTCCCAACAGGTACCCGGTTATAAGGATTAATCTTAAGCACGATATAATACTGGCCCGAATTACTTTCTGCTGTTTGAAAATCGAAATCTTTCAAACTGATGTCGAACTCTGATAATTCAGGAGAGGATGTATCAAGATCGATTACAAATCCGCCGGAAGTTATCGCCATGCAGCGGTTTATCATGATGTGTACATGATTACCCGAATCTATTTTAAAAGAAACATCGAGCGATTGTTCGCCATTGGAACCAGGAAGAATCCCAAAATTATAAGGATTCATAAATAACTTGCTCACCATTTGCTGCTGACAGATCATGGCATTCTCCATGCCTATGAAATGATCTTTATTGATTTTCATTCCGTCAATCCAATTGACGAAATAATACTTTTGCTTTTTGGCCATAGTATAAGTTGCTAAAGTAGGTTCCGGTTATTCATTGACATTCATTAATCCATATTAAATACCTGTGGTGAAGCCCATAATGGCTGGTTCATTTTCGTCACCCAGCATAAATCCTTGTAATTCCTTCGGCATCAACACTTCAAATTCAGCCTCCATTTCCATAGGGACAAAGTAGTTGCAAAAACAATCAATAAATAGGGCGATATCACCATTCTCCAGATAAGGGGTTATCCCTGTTTGTATCAGCGGACCTATGCAGAACCGGATAATCTTACCGCTTTCCAGGAAATTACCTCCGGCAATCAGGTTAATACCCAGGTTAGCATTACCCAGTGAGTATTCCTCATCCCTATGATTGTTGTCCGTTTTTATGTATGGTGTTGTTTTATAATGAATCGAATGGACCACTTCTTCGCCCAGGATAGCACCAAGGCAACCTGCCGTCATTTTAAAATCACCCACTATCTCTTTCACAAAAGGGAGCATGGCGCAAAGCTTCACAGTTAACTCCCCGGGTAACGACCGGTCAATTTTCCAGAAATCCAGGAAAAAATCATCCAAATGGTTGTCATTTATTTTCTGCAGCATGGATCGTTCCTGTAATTCAAGCTGAACACGGTGATAAAAGAACTCATTCTCAAACGGGAGGAAAAACTTCCGGGTTTCGGCTTCAATCC
>DATBXH010000364.1:0-2095 GCA_036514375.1 Bacteroidales bacterium
TGTCGGCTGTGGCTCGCGTCCAGTTCTGGAACGGCTTCTCGACGAAATAGGTAATAGGCAGGATAAGTCGCCGGCCATCCCATACTTTCACCACTACATACGTGAGTGTGATTTCTTCAATCCTGCCGAATTCGTTTTCTACAACCACCACATCGTCGATCCGGAACGGTTGGGTAACGGCAATCTGAAACCCGGCAAACACATTGGCAATGCTTTTTTGCGCTGCAACACCAATAATGATTCCTAAAACACCAGCAGAGGCAAGAAGGCTTATGCCTATCTGTCGTACCTTATCGAAGGTCATTAAAATAGTAGCCGCGGCAACCACTATAATGACAAGGACAATAATCTGCTGGATAATCTTAACTGTGTAAAAACCTGGCGGGCCTGCAGATTGTCCTTACTGGTCAGATCGTACCGCTTCATCACTATCGAAGGGATGAGGCCAACTCCTTTGATAAGGACCCAGGCCACGGTTACAATCATGAGAATGGTTATAGAGTGATGAAAGAAGTTCTGAAGCGGAACATCGAATTTTAAAAATGGTTCTACAATGAATAACGAGATAAAGAGGACAACGAACAGGGCGGGCGCTTTAAATTTTTCTGAGAAAAACAGGCCCTGCTTGCTAAACGATTTCAGAATTATTTTCAGGATTTTAAATAATAAGACACTCACCAGTACAACCGATACAACGGTTACCAGGAGCCAGCCCAGCGATTCGAGCCTGTTGCTGCCAATTATTGTAATTGAACTATCACCAAACATTTACTGATCAGAATTAAGAACTCGAATGTAAAATTAGCTCTCAAACTGATATCAACAAATTAAATTACGGATCAGTTTATTTTTATCAGGAAACGGTGGCTTCTTTATATTCATCATAATCAGAATCCGACCATGTAGGAGCCTGCAAAATCAATTTTTTTAGCGATTTTGTCGGCTTATCAGCAGCAATTTCAGACTGTAATGTTCTGGTCAGCTTTTTAATATCCTTTTTAGGAAGTTGCTGAATTAATTTGAGTATTTGATTATAATCTGCAGCTTTACAGAAATAATGAGATTCCGATTTTAAACTGAACTCATTTTTATATTTTTATTCCATAATTTTTTGCGAATAACACATGAACTTAAAATCCATCGTATCGTCAATTCTGTTGCTCTTATCCGGTATAACACTTTGTAAAGCAGTTGACAGTTCAAATCTGTTCCCGGTAATAGAATCCTGGTCATTAAGTGAAAAAAAGGTTTATAATGCAAGCAACCTCTACAATCCGATTGATGGTGCGGCCGATATGTTCCTTAGTTACAATTTTGAAGAAATGCAAGCCGTTGATTACACCTGCGATAGTGACTATATTAGTGTTGAAGTTTACCGCCATAAAACACCGATCGATGCTTTCGGAGCCTATAGCCAGGAAAGGCCTGATAGAAATATCTATTTTGAAATAGGCGTACAGGGATACAAAGAGGGCGATTACATAAACTTCCTGGCAGGAAGATATTATATAAAAATCAGGACCTGGAGAGCCAATGAGAAAAGCTTAAAAGCAATGCATGAAATTGCACGAAAACAAGCGGAAGCTTTAAACGGGAATACTAAATTTCCCGGGATATTTTCGATATTTCCGGAGAAAGGACGCATTCCTTTTTCAGAGAAATATTTCAATGAAAACGTATTGGGTTTCAAATTTCTTCATTCTTCTTTTGAAGTCAGTTATTCGTTAGATAACAGGTCCTTTACACTTTTTCTTCTAAAAAGCCAAAACGAAAGTGAGGTAAAAAATATGCTGGAGGAATATTTTAAATATCTGAAATTAACGGTTGATGATATGTCAGATAAGCTTTACACCATAGATGATATGTACAATGGCAAGATGTTTATTCTAAAAAGCGGCAATTATCTGATTTGTGCCCGGGGAGAAATTGCGGAGGAAAATATTAAGGATGTTTTAAATGAAATAAAGGGAAAAATCAGAAGCGATCTCTTTTAAAAAAGAACAGGCCGCCACGGCTCTGATTTTTCATACCATGTTGTTATAACGACAAAGAGGCGGCTGCCCTGCAGCTTACCTACATTATAGCAGCGATCTGT
>DATBXH010000365.1:0-3623 GCA_036514375.1 Bacteroidales bacterium
CCGGGGAGAATAAGGCTGTTGTTCATACATCTCGCTCATGTATTGTACATTAAACCGTAAAAAGTCAATTAGCTCACAGGCTGAATCAATCTCGGCCTGGTACACATTTTTTGACTGACTAAGCATGGTAGCCGCGTTAATTTTGCTACGGTAGGGACCTGCGATCAGATCGGCAGCTTTCAGAAATACTGCAGCTCTCTGTTGCCAGGGCAATGCCTCCCATAAAGGTTTTGCCTTTAATGCGGCTTCAATGGCTAGCTTAACATGAGTTTCGTCGCCTTTATGATAATGACCAAGGAGATGATGAATATCGTGCGGTGGATGAATGGGAACCAAATTGCCGGTTCTTACTTCTTTTCCACCAATATATTGAGGAATATCTATCTGTAAGGAGCGAGCCTCTTCAATGGCTTTTTTTATTATGATACGTTCCTGGCTTCCAGGAGCATAGTTCAGTACCGGCTCATTCACAGCAACAGGCACCTGATGATTTCCATAAGTCATATACATCAAATTAATTAACCGAAAATTAGTGCAATTACATGTAACGTAACATGATATTCCTCAACGAAAAATAAGATTAAAATCATGAACATAAACGCATATATGACCTCTAATCATCTATAGCGAAGCTCGTTCCAAGTCTAATTCCAAAATGCCTTCTCAAAAAAATCTCTTCAGGTAAAAAACCTTTCGTTTTATAAGTCAATCCCATATCTATCGAAAGAGCCTTTAACTTGGTTCGTTGGTTGGAAAGGAAAAAATATCGTCCGTCAAATTCAAATGCCCTGCCTGCCCTGCCTTTTGTATCATTAAACCCCAGGTTATAAGGCTGATTCCAAAAATGAAGATGTGCAGATGTAACGAATTTTCTTCCGATAGGAAAATCATTAATTCCAAAACCGCCACCTAAAAACCAGTTTGTCCGGTTCTGAAACTGCCGTAGATAGGCATCCACTTTTATTTTACTCTTATACTTTATCCAAATGTTTTCGTCTATAAAATCACCAAAAGGACACATTGTGTGTCCCATGCCTATGTTCATCTTCAAATTTTCAGTAACCTTCAGGTTACTGATGCCTATTAAATTAAGGTTAACCAAATTCAAAAAGGATCTATATCCCATTGTCTTAAGATAGGATACCTCTTCCGGAGTCAGATCGGAATACCGGGTATAGCGATGAAAAGGCATGGTTGGCCTGTGAAGGTGCCTTATGACACCATAGACATCGTTCCCAACAATGTCCCGGTTAAGTTCATTCTTTTCCTCGTTGCCATCGATATCGTATTTAAAAAATCCCATCAGATAATATTGCATAATCATTGCTTTTCGAAAAAGATATTCAACCACGAGGGTTTTATATGGCTCTTTCTCAAAAGAGAGCAAAGTTTCTTCCCGATGAGTAAGATTATAATCTGATTCTAACCCTGATGTATACAAACGGGCATAATCAGGAAAATCATTGTCGCGTAGATTTTTAAGGGTACTATCGGCCACACCGTCAATATATCCTCCTCTTCTGGATAAAAAAAACGGCTGAGATATGGATCCTATGTTCTTAGAGATAAGTATGGACCGATGGCCTTCTTCATGAGTCAGCGGCCCGAATGCAAAGAGATTGGTAACGACTTGAATACTATAGTTCAGGAACGGAGAAAAATTTCTGGCCATCATTTTGGAATAAAGCCGATATCCGCTCAAATAATCGAGGTCGAACTGCCGCATCGTAAATAACCTGGCCGGAGAATCCTGAATAATAAAAGAATAAATTGCCTTCTGATTGACATTATGATGATCGGAAATTGAATCATTTACCTGACTCTTTAGCTCCACATAGGAAAATATAAAAAGAAGGCAAAGTAAAATCCGGTGCATTTGATATTACATTTATTGTTTTGTAAAAGACAGATCAATCGCTTCCTTAATGGCTGAATCGGTTTCTTTTCTGTTACGTACCTGCAAATTTTTAACGAATATAATGGCTGCATAATTTCTGATCTTATCAATCACCGGATATGTTCCAAATAACCCGGGGCTACTTATAATCGTGCTGTTTCCATCTGCATCTTTTCCTTGGATCCATTCACCAAAACCGTATTCAAACTCTTCAGCACCTCCAGGGACATACAATATCCTGGCGTTTGTAGTCTCACTTTGCTGCATTAATCTTATCGAATTCTCACTCAATATCCGTTTCCCCTGATAAATTCCATTACCCAGAATCATACTTAAAAACTTTAAATAGTCAGACGCTGTCGATATGGCTCCACCAGAAGGATTTATTGCATACTTGCCGGCAAATGTAGTATTATTCATTCCCAGCGGACGTGCGATTCGTTCCTGGAAGAGTGATTCAAAATCCTTTCCACTAATAACCTCCAGTATTCTGCCGACAATATTTAACCCAATATTGCTGTAAGCAAACACTTTCCCGGGTTCTCCAGCCATAGGTGTCACTGCAAAAGTATTTACTTCCTCAGCAAGTGTACTAAATTTCTTTCTTTCAACAAGAGAACCAAGGGTAATAGGTTTACTTTCAATACCGGATGTATGGCTCAAACAATACCTAATCTTTATCAAAGCTTTTCCATCCTCAGAAAATTGAGGAAGGTACTTGGCAATGTAATCATCTACCGAAAGTTTACCTTCATCAACAAAGGTCATTACCAAAGCTGCCGTAAGCCATTTGCTGCAACTTGCAATTGGTTCACGGGTATCACTGTTATATTGACCAATATTACGACTAAACACCACCTAGTTGTCTTTGTAAACAAGGACGCAAGCATTACCTCCCAATGTGCGCCTTTGGGAAGCCAACGTTTTATCCAATGTTGTGAAATCGTACTGAGAATTAGCCTGATTAAAATTAAACAGTATTAAACCTGCCAAAAAAATTTTGAGAACCCAGCTTCTATCGTCTACTTTTTTCAAAATGGTGATCAATATATTATTTCTTACCTAATTTCTTATTCATTTTGTTCAGCTTTGACTATGATTGCGGACAATGGTTTAAAATAATTTATGCTTTAATTTAAAGATGAAAATACAAATAAATGACCTTCCCTCCATAAAGTATTAGGTATTTGTTAAACCCAGATTCCGCAAGAGAAAAATATAATTGCGGAACGATCCAACAAAGCACAAGGCCCTTTAATATTACTAATTAAAGGGCCTTGTGATGAATTTCAATTCAAAAACAATCATGCAGTTTGAAAAGACTGAAGCATACCGGCTTCAATCTCATCTGTAGTGCGATTGAGGGGATTCAAATAAGTCTCCAACCTGGCATCAACAACCGTACGCAACGGTCTGTTACCATGAGGTGTATCTACCAGTTTCACAACAATATCTGCCACGTCCTGGGGGTTTGGAGCAGTTCCATTCTTCAAACTTTCCTGAAGATTTTCAGCCCAACCATCCATGAATTCTTTCAGTCCGTCGTAACCATAAATTCTGCCCGAACGTCTGGGACTATTCGCGTATGAGGCATTCAGGAAGTTAGTAGTAGGATAAGCTCCGGGTTCAATAATTATACTGTCAATACCAAGCGGAGCAAGTTCATAACGCCAACCTTCGGCCAAAGCTTCAACTGCAAATTTGCTGGCACAATAGACTTCTAAGG
>DATBXH010000366.1:0-3261 GCA_036514375.1 Bacteroidales bacterium
AACAGATAGATAAAAAAACGGGTCGGATAAAAAGATTTACTAATATTCCTGATGATCCGTATTCATTGAGTTCTGACAAGGTTCTGGCTATTTTTGATGACAGGGAAGGAAACCTGTGGATAGGTACCAAAGCCGGTGGTGTAAATGTGGCGTCTCTGGCCAATTTGACTAATGGGAAAGAGAAGTTTGTATCGTTCAGGTACAAACCGAATAAACCGAATACCATTGTCCATAATGATGTTTACTGTATCACACAGGATAAAACAGGTGATATCTGGATAGGAACTGGTGGCGGACTAACAAAAGTCTTCTGGAATAGAGGTCAGTCGTTGTTTGATGCATTAGCAGGCAACGCACTGCATTTTGAAACTTTCCTCGAGAAGGACGGGCTTCCCAATAGCGTGATTTATGGCATATTGGAAGATAATCATGGCAATCTGTGGCTTAGTACTAATCGGGGACTTTCGGAATTTAATCCGTCCAAACGGGCGATCAAGAATTATGGGGTAAACGATGGATTACAGGCCAATGAATTTCATTCCAATGCCTTTTTCAAGGATAAAGCTGGCAATATGTTTTTTGGCGGGGTCAACGGGTTAACGGTCTTTAATCCTGAAACTATTAAAGAGTATCCTGCCAGATATAATGTGGTTATTACCCGGTTAAAAGTATTTAATCGCGTGATAAAACCCGGCGAAAAGGTGAATGGACGGGTTATTCTTCGTAAAGATGTTACTCAAACACGCAGTATTGTTCTTAGCTATAAGGACAAAGAGGTGACTCTCGATTTTTCCGCCTTATATTTTGCCAACCCGCAGCGCATCAAGTATGCTTACCGGCTGCTTGGTTTTAACGATAAATGGCAAACGGCAGATCCCAACAACAGGTCAGTTACATACACCAACCTGTATGACGGCGATTACGTTTTTCAGGTTCGAACTACGAACGTTCTAGGAGATTGGACTGACGCCCCGTTAAACTTGAAAATTAAAGTTTTACCTCCTTTTTGGAGAATGCCTTGGTTTTATTTGGTTTATGCCGTCCTGATTATTTTGCTTTTGGTTGCATATCGGAAATATTCTATCATTGCAACCAGGGAAAAGAGCCGGATTGCCCTCGAACGACTGGAACATAAGAAACTCCTGGAAATGTCGGAGGCCAAGATGAAATTTTTCACCAACGTTTCGCACGAAATACGGACCCCTCTTACATTAATATCAGATCCCCTGAATCAGGTTATTACAAGCGGTGATATGGATGAAGGATCACGGAAGAACCTTGCGCTTATTTCCAAGAATGTAGAGCGCCTTCTAACCATGGTCAATCAATTTCTCCAGCTTCGTAGTATTGATTTGGGGTCAGCCAGAATGAGCGTTTCGAAGGTAAACGTTTTTCCTTTTTTTAGAGATATCGTTGCTCATTTTGAACAAACAGCTCATCTTCGGAATATCCATTTGAACATGGATAGTGAGTTAGATGATGCAATTCTTTATATGGATAAGGAAATGATCGGTACGGTATTTTATAACCTGTTGTCCAATGCCTTTAAATTTACGCCGGATCATGGATTAGTTTCTGTCAGGATATTTGAGTTTAAGAGGTCAGTTACACCGAAGGGATTTATTAGTTTGAAGAATTTGATGGCCAGAAGGCAGGTTAGTAATTGGATAGCTATTGAGATTGCAGATAATGGGAGGGGAATTCCAGCTAAAGAATTAAGGAACATATTTCATCGGTTCTATCAGGTAAATGATGCAGGTGTGGATCAGCAAAGTGGTTCAGGAATCGGACTTGCTCTCGTAAGAGAGTATATTAATCTTCATAAAGGATTTATCAAAGTCTCTAGTAAGCCTGGCAATGGCAGTGTTTTTACCGTGTACCTGCGCACCGGTAAAGGTCATTTTAAATCGGATCAGATTCTGAATGAAGGGACAGCTTTAAATGGGATAGAAAAATTATCAGTGGTGGAAAGTATAAAAAGATCTTCATCTGAAATTCTTAGCTCAGTTTCAATAAGCAATGACCAGAAGGGTGAATTATCGAATCTATTAATTGTTGAAGATGATCATGAGATGTCGGATTATCTGGCTGATTTTTTCAGAAAAGCTTATAATGTATCACAGGCATTTAATGGGAAAATAGGAATGGAACTGGCTATTAGTCAGTCTCCTGATCTTATTATTTCAGATGTCATGTTACCTGAAGTAGATGGTTTTCAGCTTTGCAGGAAATTAAAGACAACCCTCGAGACCAGCCATATTCCGGTTATACTTCTTACGGCAAAGGCAGCAGAAGATAATATCGTTGAGGGATATGAACTTGGAGCCGATTTATATATGCCCAAACCATTTAATGTTAAGATTCTTGAGAAACAGGTCAAAATGCTGATACAATCCAGGATCCAACTTCGGGAAAGGTTTAGTAAACAGATGTTGCTTATGCCCAGTGATGTGACCATTACATCAACTGATGAACGTTTTCTTAACCGATTAATGGAAGTTACTGATGAACATTTAACTGACTCCGAGTTTGATGTAATGAAGCTGGTGAATGCCATGAATATGAGTCATGCAGTTATTCTTCGAAAGCTAAGGGCATTGACAGGGATGGCTCTGGTGGATTTTATTAAAAACCAGAGACTAAAAAAGGCTGCACTCATCCTGCAAAAAGGAAAGATCTCTATCGCAGAAGTGAGTTACATGGTGGGCTTTTCCGACCCAAAATATTTTAGTAAATGTTTTATCAAGGAGTTTGGAAAGACACCTACCGACTATTCAAAAGAGTTTTATTCCGGTTCAACACAGGAATAATTTTTGAAATGTTAAAAGTTTACCCCCATTTTAATTAAAAATTCCTCCGTAATGTTAAGAAGGTTTATTAATATTGTGGTTTAATTTTATAAGTAGATGAAAAGAAAATTGAGGATTTATACCATAATCCAAGTGTTTTTGGTAATGCTCATAACTGTAGGTATTCTATTTATGTTGAACATAATGGATATTTTATAAGGAGCTATAGATTGTTTGCTATCAGTGGATTGTTTAGAGAATAAGATTAAACTTTGGCATCTGTCAGGATGTTGATAATATTTTATAAAACCAATCCCCTGTGTACCCAACGAATCGCATAAAGGCATACATTTGCAATAAATATGCCATTCTCACACATGGAACATGATAATTTCAAAAGCGCACTCTCCGTAAACGAAGGGATTGATCAGCCACCCTCCGTTAATGATGATTCTGTGGCTCGCTTTATCCG
>DATBXH010000367.1:0-6633 GCA_036514375.1 Bacteroidales bacterium
ACATAGCCGCTGCGCTACATTACATAGCTCTTCTGTAATGTATCAAAATCATTTTGTTATGTAGCATAGCCTTTTTGTTATGTAGCAAAATCATTTTGTTATGTATCAAAACCATTTTGCTATGTAGCAAAACTTCTATGTAAAGTAGCAAAATCATTTTGCAATGTATCATAGCCTTTTTGCTATGTAGCAAAATCGTTTTGTAATGTAGCATAGCCACCAAAGTTCATTTAAAAAACCCCTCCCAATAAGTCTTTTAGATAAAGATAAAAACTTTTATGAAATATATACTATATTTATAGTAGTAATTAAAATATTATAGTATATTTGTGTCAAATATATTATCCATGAAAGAGATAACAAAAGCTCAGGAGGAGATTTTAAAAGCATTATGGAAAATAAGCGAGGGGGCTGTGAGTGATATACTTGAAGCACTACATGGCACAAAGCCTGCCTATAATACGGTAGCTACAGTGATTAAAGTACTCGAGAAAAAAAAATATGTTTCTCATAAAACATTTGGTAAGACCAATGTATACTATCCTATGGTAACCGAGCATGAGTATGCAAAATTTATACTCAAGGATACTGCAAAAGGATTTTTCAATGGGTCGTTAAATCAGATGGTCTCTTTCTTTATGAAAAATAAAGATTTATCACTTAATGAATTAGAAGAACTGAAAGACATGATTGAGCAAGAAATAAATAAAAATAAAGCCAAGTAAAATGGAAACATTCATTCGGTATATTCTTATTTCAACATCCTGCTTAAGTGTTTTTTACCTGGGATATTTAATGTTTCTGAAAAAAGAACTCAGATTCAATTATTTAAGATACTTTTTACTGACTTCGATAGTTTTATCTTTGCTAATACCTTTTTCTCCTTTTCGTATCCATCTTGATTTATCCTCAAATAATAATGTAAAGGAAGAAACTATCCGGGAAACAAAAAATGCAGTAACTCAGACCAACGAATTGGCAATAAATCAGGCAAAATTAAAGCCTGAAACTACAAGTTTCCGGAATGCATCAATAATTTTAATTTACATATATATCACAGGATTGATATTTTGTGGATTGCGCTTATTGACACACTTTTTTAGAATTCTTTATTTGTTTATTATTTCCGAAAGAATTCGACAGCAGAAAACAACAATCATAACTAATGAGAGAATGGAAAATCCTTTCTCATTTTTCAATTGGATCTTTATTCCGAAAAATCAGCTTGTACAAAATTTAGACGAAGATATTTTAAGACATGAAAGAATTCATGCATCACAATATCATTCTATTGACTTAATCATGATTGAACTATTATCGGCCGTAATGTGGTTTAATCCGTTGGTATGGATGATGAAAAATTCTGTGCAGTTAGTGCATGAATATCTTGCAGATGAAGGAGTACTCAATACCGGGACTGACAAACTCAGGTACCAAGCACTCCTCATTAATCAAGTAGCAGAAGAAAGTCTCATCTGCCTCTCTTCAAGTTTTAACCATTCATTAATTAAAAAAAGAATGATTATGATGAATAAAAGTAAGTTTAATAAAGGTTCAAAATTAAGTATTTTGGCTTTAATCTCCCTGGCAACAGTTCTATTTTTTGCTGTTGCCTGCGTAAACGGTCAAACAGGTACCGACAAAGGTAATTTTTCTATTACTCCAAAGGTAAATTATTTGTACAAGTGGGCACTCAATCCATTAAATGTAAACATGCCTTCGGATGCTAAACTTCAAACCGATAATGGCGAGATTAAAGTAGTTAATGGCGAAGTATTTGTTGTTCCAAGTAAAGAGGGAGAATTGAAGATTTCATCGAAACCGAACGGTGTTGAATTTTCTCAGGTATTTAAGGTAACATCACTGCCAAATCCAAAATTTATCGTTGGTGGAGAAATACTAGTTCTTGGAAGCAAAACAAGTGTCGATAAACTTTTACAAAATAGAGAATTGCACGTTTATTATGCTGATGGACTACAAGCAACCTATGATGTTGTTGAATACAGGATTTATTACAATCAGGATGGACCGAATGAAGAAAAATTTGTGATTTCGGGTAATAAGGTCTCGGACAAGGAAATTGAGATTATTAAAAACGGACTAGCAAGTGGGAAAAAAGTGATCTTAGACTATCTTAAACTGAATTTTCCTGATGGTAGTTATAGATATCATGGGACGTTTTCTATTGAAAAGTAAAATTGACTGCACGTAACGTGCGGTCACAGAACATTGGGGTGATGTGGTTAATTGAACTACATCACTCTTTTTTAGGTTTCCGGTAAATTGATAGGTTTGTGCATCTATAAACCCATTGTTTCGCACGCAAACCGTTGTACTAACTTAATCGGTAGCGATTAAAACCTTATTTTTACATTTAACCTTCATAGAAAACAGGTAGAGCTCACGTTACCTTATTACCTTATTTGTTGGGTCTCAAAGTTTTTCGATAGAACTTTAGAAATGAGGCATATTCCTCTGCAAAGGTTTTGCTTCTATTAAGTACCGTCTATCATGATAGAAAATCACCCCATAAGGGCAACTCTTTTCACACATATCATTAGCCACAAAAATTACAGAACTGTAACAAACAAATCCATTTATGCGTCACAACTATCGATTGACCTACTATCTAAAGGTTAAAATCAAACGATGGGAAAATAGAAATATTTCAGTTGAAAAAGCTGCGGTCATTCCAGGTATTAGGATTTATTTAAAGAAAGGAGTGAAAATATGTTGACTAGAAAATGGATCGTTTATGGAATGATTTCCGGGATACTGAGTGTATTAGCTTACTCTTTAGCCATTATGGGATTACCGCTTAAAATTACCTTATGCTGTGGGTTTGCTTTTGGGCCATTACTCTCCCTGGCCTTTGTGGGTTATTATCATTTCTTTGCCTTGCACAAAAAGACAGTTACATTACAGGCGGGTGTAATCTTTGGTGTGATTGCCGGTACGATTGTAAACATGATGATTGTTATACAATCCGCGATAGGTTTGACAGTCCCCAATGAATCGAGAGCTGGAATGGGATTTGCATGGAATGGATTGAATATGGTACAACTTGGGCTGGATGTATCCTGGGATATTTACTTTACGTTAGCCACAATTCTTCTGGGACTCGCAATGTTTACCCATCCCCGTTTTGGTAAGATATGGGGTAGTTTAACGATGATCATCGGCCTTTCGCTGCTTATATTAAACATGTGGACGTTTCCTGTCCCCCCTGCTAACTCCGGTTTGATAGATGTTGGCCCAATTTCCGGGATATGGTATCTGATAATATCCATTCGGGTGCTGATGTCGCTCAAATGGGTCGATCAGACAACGGCTATCCATGTAGAGCAGGACAAAATCAAAACCTAACGGATCATACATATATTGATTGATTGCGCTATCATTAGATGTAGTTTGGCAATCTTCCAACGTCAATCCAGCTTGTATTTATGAACAAAAATAGGTAGGTTTACCATTGGCAAATACCTGTAACCTTAACCTAACTAAACACCACCGCTAACATGGAAGTACATCATCATCCGAAACACTCGGATAAACCACGAAAGTACAAGGAATACCTGTTCGAATTCCTGGTCATATTTATTGCTATCATCGGCAGTTTCTTTGCTGAGAATATACGTGAGCATAACATCGAACGGCACAGGGAAAAAGAATACATGAGAAGCATGCTTCAGGATTTACGAACCGATTCGGCCAATCTTACAAGTATCATAGCGAAGAACAAACAGCAGATAAGCGGTCTCGACAGCTTGCTTGGCGTTATGAACAACAAATTGACCGGTGAGGAACTAAAACAATTCTATATTCTCGATCTGAAGTATACATTGAATTACAATGCCCTGAATCCTGTTAACCGGACCATCAGTCAATTGATGAATACCGGCGGATTAAGCCTGATAAAGAAGAAGAATGTGTCCGATGGGATTGTGGGATACAACGAAGTCATCCTTGTTGTTCTCAAACAGACGGAATTACTGGAAAACCGATTTACGAAAATTCTTGATCAGCAATCGGACATTGTCGATCTGCAGGAAATCGTGAGGTTAAAACACGGATCGCCCATCCAACAACTTACTGAGTTTCCCGATCTGCTTACCTCCGATAAAAAAACACTCCACTCCTACTACTTTAATATCATCAGTTTTAAGGGAGCCATCGATGCCTATACCCAACGGTTACGCGAGGTACTAAAACAGAACATGATGTTATTTGAATTAATCAGGAAGGAATATAGGCTGAAGGATATGTGATTGATGGAACGAATAATCAACATACGACTATCATTTAAAGATTTAATGGAGGATACTGAGACTCCCATTGCTTTAGCGACAATAAGCATATAAGTCATGTTGATACTTATGATATTGTTTTCGGAACATTGCCAGTCAACTGTGAATAACTAAAAAATAGTAATCCTAAATGAAGAAATTACCTTTCTTATTTTTGTTAACTCTTATTTCCTGTATCAGTAACAACAGGGTATATAATGATTTATTCAAATTCAGTATCCGATTCCCGTCCATGGTTACTGCAATTCCTAATACCATAAAGTCAACTTCCGTCGAAAATTCTGTAGCCTATCAATCTTTGATCATCCATAACAATGATTCTTTGAAATATACAATGGAATGTTTTAAAATTTCAAAATATTATTTTCAAAATTACTCCGACAGATTAGAACGCGTATTTGTCTCTCTGGTTCTTGATTTGCCGTTTGATCCCAAAACAGTAGTTTCTCAGGAACTTAAAAAATATTCAACATTTCGGGGCTATCAGTTAACAATAAAAAAGGGTAAGAATAACTATAAAATATACAGAATCTTTTTAGTGAATGAAATCTTGTATGCTATGGGTTATAGTTGTCCTGGATCAGGGCTATATGATACCAGATTTACAAAATTTTTTGATTCTTTCGAAATAGAAGGTATTAAAAATGATATATCGATAAGTAACATCCCACAAAAACCATATTCGATAGCCTTTAATACTCCAACAAAGTCAGAGTTATCACAACGAATGACACAAAATTACGGGAATATTGAAATTTATTCGGAAACCGGAGAACCAAGAGAGGATGGTAATAATTTAAATTACGGTGTAGCTTATGCAAAGCTACCTGTCTCAAGTGATTCTATTTCAAATAAGGATATCAACTTTTTATTTAAGGAGTTTATAAGTGGTGCTGAAAATTCTTTGCCGGCAAAATTGATAAGTGAATCAGAAATAAAGTTCAATAATATCTATCCGGGCAGACAGGTAAAACTGCTTTGGTTCTTTAATAATACAAATGTTATCATTCGAACGCGATATTACCTGATCAAGAATTATCTTTTTGTTTTACAGGTTTATTTTATCGAGGACAGAGAAAATGTTCAGCAAACCAGTCATTTTTTCAATTCGTTTAAACCGATGATAAAAAATTGATATGAAGTATTTGATCCATTAATCCTAATTATAATGATTTGGGATTGTCGCAGAGAGCTGAAGGCAAGATAATCGACCAAAGAGCAAAATGAAAATGGGAACACTATCAATTATAGCATTCGTTTTAGTACTTATAATTATTCTAAGGCTTAGCTTCAGGAAAAAGCTTGATTTTCCTGATTATTCAGGTCAACTGTTTGCTGACAATTCAGGAATCAATGATATAATGCCTGAATCAATGTTTTGGAAAATAATTCATGATACAGGACAAAACAGTAGTAGGACCTATGGAGTCCAATGTCAACTATTAACCGACACTTTAAGAAAACTTCCGGAGGAGGAAATCATACGATTCGACAGAACACTCAATGCATTAATGTCAAAATCATACAACCATCGGCTTTGGGAAGCCGTTTATGCTCTTAATGGCGGATGCTCCGATGATTGTTTCGAATATTTCCGATCCTGGTTAATTGGTCAGGGAAGGAACAAATTTTACTGGACCATAAAATATCCACGACTTTTATTCTTAATCGGAGTAAAGGAGATTATTGAGAATTATGAAGGACTCGCCTATTGCACATTTGAGGCTTATCAGAGTAAATTGGGGAAAGAATTGCCTGGCTGTAACGATATTTCTTATGAAGATGGAGGTAAAATGTTTAACGAAAGTTTGTCCATCCTGCGATATCCCGAACTTGTATTATTAGCGTGGTAAGAAGGCAATAACAGAGTTATGGAAAATCAACAAAGTCATTTTAAACGGCGGAATTTGCAATCCCGCCGTTTAAAATGACTTTTAAGACAGCCCTATTCGATGTATTATTTCTTTTCCATCATCTTGGTAGTTGCCATCATTTGCTGCAACGTACGTTGCATACCTTCGGTAGAACCATCCAGGAAAATTACATTACCTTTCCCCTGCTCGGCAAAATGTTTGACTGCTTCGGTCCACATCGAAAATAACAGATAAGAGCTATCCAGATTTGCCCCGCTGATTTCTTTTGCTGCCTGGGCCATACCCTTGGCAACTTCCTCACGGAATAAAGCAATACCCTGACCACGTTGCATAGCAGCTTCCTTCTCGGCCATCGCGGAAATCTTAATGGCATTTCCTTCGGCTTCCGCTGCTTTGGTTTTGGTAATTAACAAGGCTTGTCCCTCATTTTCCGCAGCTGCCTTAAGGTTATT
>DATBXH010000368.1:0-5310 GCA_036514375.1 Bacteroidales bacterium
TAAAAGGGATAATTTACAATGGCAACCACTGCAGATTTTAAGAATGGACTATTTCTCGAGTTTAACAACGATATTTACACAATCGTTAATTTTCAGCACGTGAAACCAGGCAAAGGTCCTGCATTCGTACGTACTAAGTTAAAGAGTCTGACATCCGGCAAAGTAATTGAAAACACCTTCAATTCGGGAGTAAAGATTGATATTGCGAATGTTGAACGTCGTCCATATCAGTTTCTTTATAAGGACGAAGCCGGTTATAATTTTATGCACCAGGAGACTTTTGAACAGATATCAATCACCGAAGATCTTATCAATGCGCCGAAACTCTTAAAAGAAGGACAATATGTTGAGGTGATGTACCATGTTGATACCGATACCCCAATGTCGTGTGAGTTACCTCCTATTATCGAACTTGTGGTGACTTATTCTGAACCCGGTGTTAAGGGTGATACCGCTTCTTCAAACGTAACCAAGCCAGCTACACTGGAAACCGGGGCCGTGATTCAGGTACCTTTGTTTATTAACGAGGGAGAAAAAATCAGGGTAGATACCCGCGACATGTCTTATTACGAGAGAGCCAAGGAGTAAAAGATTCAAATATTTTTTTACCTTTAGGGGTAATTTATTTGTCTTTAAACAAAAGCATTTGAATAAATTATTGGAGTTCAAATGCTTTGTTTGGATATTTAATTTAACCCTTTTTAATGAGTGAAAAGTCATCATTAAAGCGATTACAGGTATTTAACTTCAAGTTGAATGCTTTACTCGAAATTACCCAGGCAATCAATGCAAATTTGTCGGTAAGCGATCTCTTAGCTCGTTATCAGCATATTCTTCAGGAAAATTTAAAGGTTGGGCGAATCCTTATCTTTAAATTTGAAAACAGTTGGGAATGCATCCTGAATACTTCTGCTCCTGAAAAGAATTACGATTATATCGATATTAAAGAAGACCTTCTGCAATTTATCGATATTCGCTTTATAACCAACTCCGGAAACATCAAGCTTAAAGATTTCGATTTTGTCATCCCGGTATATAATAACAACAATCCGTTAGCTTTCATTCTTATTGGCGACATCGATGACGAAATGGCTGGTGTAAGCCCGGTTATCAAACATTTGCATTTTATACAGACAGTCTCAAATATCATCATTGTTGCTATTGAGAATATTCGTCTTTTCCGTGAAAGTCTGAAGCAGGTTGCCTTTCGTAAGGAGCTCGAACTTGCTTCGCGCATGCAAAATATGTTGATCCCAAAACAATCTGTTCTTCCAAAGAATGACAGAATTTTGGTTTCATCGTATTATAAACCGCATTTTGAAGTGGGAGGGGATTATTTCGATTTTATTCCTATGGGTGACGACGAGTTTGGATTTTGTGTGGCCGATGTTTCCGGTAAAGGTATGTCGGCAGCACTTTTAATGTCTAATTTTCAGGCTTCACTGAGGGCTTTGTTTACCCGGGAAATACCACTTAGTGTCTTGGTGGAACGGCTTAATGAGCGAGTAATGTCTAGTGCCAATTGTGAGAAGTTTATTACAATGTTTGTGGGGAGATATAACTTTAAATCGCACGAACTCGAATACATTAATGCCGGACATAACCCCCCATTGCTTTATGAGGTAGAAACAGATTCGCTTACCATGCTAAAGAGTGGCTGTGTAGGACTGGGTATGTTGGATTTTATACCATACACTGTTAAAGGACACTGTTATATTTCAGGTAATACCAAAATCCTTTGTTATACGGATGGTTTAGTGGAATTAGTAGAAGAAGATAAGGTTAATTTAGCCACAAAATTACTTGAAGAGCAATTGAGTAATGAAGATTCTATTAAGGATAATATCGAGCAGATAAAACAAGAATTGAGAATTGAAGAAGGAAATACATCTATTTTTGATGATATTACCATGTTGGGAATACAGCTTTATTGAACTTTCTCCTCTTCAAATTTTCTGACATAGTAAACATCGAGTGCGGCGATCATGGCTGTATATCCCCAGAATAGTGCAGAAGCTTTATCAGTATCAAGAAAGTTATTAAGTGCGCCGTGCGTATAGTATGTTATCAGTCCAAGAGTTGCTGATGAGATAAGTATGCGGGTTGTTCGGTGCCCGGCGCTGCGGGAATATAATTTTACGCCGGTGTATAAGGTAATTATTCCGATAAAAATAAAACTTAAACATCCAAAGATACCGGATTCCGAAAGCGGGCCAATATACTCGCTATGTGCATTTCCCATATTTCCTTCGTTTGTACTAATCAATGTTTTTTGGCTGAAAGCCTGGAATGGTGCATACTGAAACATATATGTTCCCGGACCCCATCCTAAAACAGGACGTTCTTTAAACATCCGGAATGCACTTTCCCAACGGTTTAATCGTTCAACATTCGATTCGTCTGTCCGGATATTTGAAATGGATTTGATGTGTTTAGCCAGATCTTTGGATGAATCTTGTCTGTTTTGTTCGAGTTTCATGAATATCTCCGTACGGTTCAAATATACCAGGGCGCCGATGACTGATAGAATAAGAAACATCGTCCTGAATTTAATTTTTAATAGTTGAACTGAGAATATGGCTCCGGCAACAACAATGCTTATCCATGCTGCTCTGCTGTACGAAAATAAAAGTGCGAACGAAACAAGGAACACTAGAATCCAGCTAAGGGTCTTTAATGGCATCGAATATTTTGGTGTCAGTGCAAAACCGATGCTGAAAGGTAACAACATAGCCAAAATGCATCCGTACGATGTATGGTCGTTAAAAAAAGGATTAGCTGAAAGATGTGCTGCATGCTGATTAAACAATCCAAACTGCGACAACCTCACGATGGCGTATCCCATAACTACTAACATTAATGGGATATAAGCCCAAATGTATAAGCGCATATTTCTTTTTCTGGTAAAGAATTGAGTGGCTATAAAGTAGAATGTAACTACAAACCAGAGCCTGGATATCAGAAATTTAAATGATACAATGGGCATGGAGCTCGTACATGCTGTGAGAAAGATCCAGAAAAGGTTAAAATAGATGGCAATACTTATTGGATGCAGGAGGATATCACGGTCGAATTTTCTTTCATAAATCAAACGGAAGATGATAAAGATAAGCAATCCTGCCAATATGGGTTCGGTTGGTAATTGAAGATCAAAACTCAGGTCAGGAGCAAAAAGATCCAAAGGTATGGAGATTGGCACAAAAAAGACGACCAGGAGAATCAATTTATCGAGGGAAAAAATTGCCAGATAGATGACAAGCAGAACGAATGGTAACAGCGACAGATAATACCATTCGTTGGCAAAAAGAACAATATTTAAAATTATATAAAGCAGGGTGATTGCCAGCACCCAGCCCTGATTCCTTAATAACGCAGTTTTTATGGAGTTCATCACATAAAACTAATCTTTTGTTTTTGCCGTAATGGTATCTCTGAAAATCATGAGAAGAAGAGCCAGGAAAAATGCAGAAATGGCAGATATTAAAACGATGAGTGTCCGTTTGGGGTAAGCTTTCTTTTCCGATTTATAAGCCTTATCCACCACAAATTTATGAGGAATGGATTGTTCTGCGTCTACCCTGGCATCCATGTATTTTCCCCTGAGGATGCTTAAACGTTCTGTTTCCAGTTTCAGGAGATCACTCAATGTAACATAGGAACCACCATATTGTGCCAATATTTTCAGTTTGCTTTCCAAGGTTTTGATACCACTTGTTTTTCCGGACGCAATGGCATTGGCATAAGCTTCGTTCAATGCTTTTGCCTGGGCTTTATAATTGATAACTCCCAAAAGACGAATATGTTTCAATGAGTCTTCCAGAAGGTTCATTTCGTTCACCATGTCGTTGTATTCCTTTTCAACAATGGACAAGGCCTTTTGTGCCCTCTCGTGCTGGATGCGGGTCATTACCGTATCTACCTGGTTAGATATTTCGTTGGCTATATATGCAGCTGTATCTCTATCGACATCAAGGACATCTATGATTACCGACATAAATTCCGTGCGGTGAAATTTGATATTTGATTTGTATTCGTTGTATAGTTTTGTTCTCCAAAAGCCTGAAGTCGTATCGATCTTGTAATGTTTATACAGATTGAATTTACGAATAACTTTGTCACGGATTTCAGCAGAATTAAGTACTTGCATAAGTTGTTCGCCTTCCTGCTCGCTACCGAATTTTAGTATATCATCTTGCGAACTCACGTTTAAATCTAGTAACGACCTGGAAATAGACGCCGAAGAAGCAGGGAACATGATGACGGTCGATTGAAATTTCGGTGTGATGAACAATGAGACTATTGCAGAAATCACTGCCGCTGCTATGGATACCGTCAATAGAGGCCTTTTTTTGGACCACACGTAAGTAATAAAATCGGTCGATTCAAAGCTGAATCGGTTCTTATGCTTTCCCATAATTTTAATTGATGCGTATCAGAAAATAATTCTTTTTTCCTTTTTGTATAAGTATATATTTGTCATTTAATAGCATGGAAGCATCTGTTTTGATGTCAATGCTTTCTATTTTACTCTTATTGAGGCTTACTCCACCGCCTTGAATCATTTTACGGGCTTCACCTTTGCTGGGAAAAACACCGGTCTCGGCAAGAAAAGTGACAATATCCGTACCTGTGAGAAAGTTTGATTTCGAATAATCGAACGTCGGAACGCCTTCCAGAACCTGTAGTAACTGAGTCTCGTTAAGGCTTTGAAGCACTTCTGTGGTAGCGTTTCCAAATAAAATTTCGGAAGCTTTTAAGGCAAACTCATAATCCTGGTAGCTATGTACAAAGGTTGTTAATTCCTTGGCCAACGTTTTCTGCAAGATTCGCAGATGAGGAGCTTTTTTATGTTCCTCAATCAGATTTTCTATTTCATTTATAGACAATAGCGTAAATATTTTTATCCAATTGTAAGCGTCATCATCCGAGGCGTTTAGCCAAAACTGGTAGAACTGATAAGGTGAAGTTTTACCTTGATCGAGCCATACATTACCTTTCTCGGTTTTACCGAATTTGCCGCCATCAGCTTTCTTAACAAGCGGACAGGTAAATGCAAAGGCGTCGCCACCGTCTATTCTGCGGATGAGTTCGGTACCTGTAACTATATTTCCCCACTGGTCACTACCTCCCATCTGCAATTTACAGTTCTTATTTTTGTAAAGCCAGTAAAAATCATATCCCTGGATGAGTTGGTAAGTGAATTCAGTAAAGCTGATTCCATTGTCACTCTCAATACGCTTCTTTACGCTATCCTTGGTCATCATGTAATTTACAGTGATGTGTTTTCCTACATCGCGGATGAAACTAAGG
>DATBXH010000369.1:0-2049 GCA_036514375.1 Bacteroidales bacterium
ACCTATTCGGATACCAAAATTAAATTTTACTTTTGGGTCACCTAATAGCACGTAAGTAATTTATCTACAATTAGTTGAGTAATATTATTTAGGTGTTTTTGATGGATTTTAACGGGCAATTTTCAGCAACAAAGTTGACTCAGTTTTTAAAACGAATTAATAACAACTAAATCGTATTTTGTATGACAACAACAAACACCTTCGGAATTGTTTTTTACATCAAAAGACAAAAAGAGAAAAAAGGTAAAGCCCCCATCTATGCAAGAATAACTGTCGATGGTCAGCGTGTCGAAATCTCCATCAAAAAAGATATTGATGTGGAGAATTGGAGTAAAGGGAAAGGCATGGCCAAAGGAAAAGGCGAAGAGATTAAAGCCCTGAACACCTTCCTAGAGCAAATCCGTAGCCGGATGGTCGAATGTTACCAGCAGCTTCAACTTAAAAGACAATTGATTACTGCGGTTGCTGTTAAAAACAAGTTTCTGGGCATTGAAGAGAAGGAACATTCCCTAATGAGTTTATTCGATTACCACAACGAGCAAATGAAAAACATTCTTGAATGGGGAACGATGAAAAACTACTATACAACAAAAACCTACTTTCAGCTTTATCTTAAAGAAGCCCTTCATACTTCTGACATGTACTTGTCTCAACTCAGCTATAAATTTATAATAGGTTACGAGAAATTTATGAAGGAATATAAGCCTCTCCAGCCCAAGAAACCCTGTGGGCAAAATACTGTAATGAAACACATAGAGCGTTTACGCAAAGTTGTAAACCTTGCAATTAAAAATGAGTGGCTCGACAGAGACCCATTTCAAAAATTTCAACCAACATTTTTAAAGACAAACCGGCAGTTCCTGAATGCCGAAGAATTGGCCGCCATTGAGCAAAAGGAATTCAAAAGCCTTCGATTGCAACATGCAAAAGATATGTTCGTTTTCAGTTGTTATACTGGTTTGGCCTATATTGACGTTTATGAATTGACCCCTCAAAATCTTTCGTTAGGAATTGATGGAGAATACTGGATAAATACCTGTCGCCATAAAACAGATATTCCGGTTCGTGTTCCTCTCCTTCCCCAAGCTATGTCAATTATTGAAAAATATAAAAACAACCCCAGGGTTTTAGAAACAGGGAGGTTATTGCCAGTCTATGCTAATCAAATCCTTAATAATTATTTAAAGGAGATTGCTGATTTTTGTGACATACAAAAACCATTATCTTTCCATATCGCCCGTCACACTTTTGCCACAACCGTGACATTAACGAATGGAGTACCCATCGAAACGGTTTCAAAGCTTTTAGGGCATACCAGCATAAAGACTACTCAAATTTATGCCAAGGTTATTGAGCAGAAAGTTAGTAATGATATGTTGAATTTACGAAAAGCTCTATCCGGGAAACAAAATGACAATATTGTAAGCCAAAAGATTGCAACTGAATAGTTCAAAAATAGTCCCTGAAATTAGTTTCCTATTAAACTAATTTTTATTTTTGCATAAAAAAAATATGGATGAATCTGAAATATTTTATGAGCTCAACTCGACAATCAGCCGGAAAGTAAGCAAGTTGAACGGCATTATTCGTTCGAAGCTTACTGCCGGATTTATTGCCTGTGGGTTTGACCTGACGGCAGAAATGTATTCCGTGCTTCGTTGCTTATGGGAAAAAAATGGTATAAACCAACAGGAACTTTCAGCCATGTCGAACAAGGAAAAAGCCAATCTTACCAAACTAATTGACAACCTTGAGAAACGGGGATTGGTACATCGGGAAATGAATACGGCTGATAGAAGGAACAAGTTGATTTTTGTAACTAAAAAAGGACTTTCGATAAAAGACCAGGTATTGAATATCGCGCAAGAAATTATTTTAACTCCGGAACAAAAAATTTCTACGGAAAAGCTAACCATTACCAAAGAGGTGCTCGACACCTTGCTGCAATCATATTGATTTTTATTTGCTCATTTAGTTAACTGGTTGACTGTTTCTATGTAAACCATTTTATTTTACTGTCTTTTAAAAAATTATGAATAAATCCATATT
>DATBXH010000370.1:0-8517 GCA_036514375.1 Bacteroidales bacterium
TGGGGCTCTGCCTGTGACGGATGGCATTTACTGAAATCCGACAGTCTATCCATCATACAGGAAAGAATGCCGCGTTCGGCCAGCGAAAAACTTCATTATCATGAAAGATCCAGACAATTTTTCTACATCTTATCAGGTGAAGCAACATTTGAAATAGACGGACTTACCTGCAGGATTGCTTCTGGAAAAGGAGTCCTGATAAAACCGGGAGCCAGACACAGAATTTTAAATGAGAGCGATTCGGACCTGGAATTTATTGTTATATCCGAACCTAAATCTCACGGCGACAGGATTGATATGGGATGAAGTGCCATTACATAAGAACTCCATTACATTAAAACCAAATTAAGCAATAGGAGCCGATGAAAGAGACGAACTATTTGCTTTAGCTGGGTTAACCCCGATTTAGAAAATCATCTTGAGGCTTTTGCGAAAGAATTGATTTTCTTAATCGTTCCGTAATTATATTTTTCTATGGCCGAATCTGGGATCAATACAATTAAAAAATCTTCAGGAACATACAATACAAACTTTACCATTAAACCGTTATTTCCAAAATTACACCTCAACCCAGCTTATGATTGCCTTTTCTTATACTTCTCACAGGAGGTTTCTCTACCCTTTCTCTACCCTTCTCCTACCCTTTATCTACCTTTTGGTATAGAAATCGTAGAATAAAGGTAGTATAACTGTAAATAAATAGCGGATCAGATGTGAAAGATATCCGGGAAATATATTACCTTTGAATACCAAATAGTTGATATTTTTCCTTTAAAAATCAGACCATGGCAAGAATACTCCCGGGTAGCGCACTAACAGGGTCAAAAGGTAGAATTGGAGACCTGGTTACCTATGACCTGAACGGCATACAGGTGGTAAGAACATTACCTGATATATCGAAAAAGAAATCTTCCTCCCGTTTACAGAACCAGCACTTACGATCGTTTAAAGTACAGCATGCCATTGCCAGAAGCATTAAAAAAACTATCATCGACAGGATTTGGACGCACCTGCCGTTATCCGGCGGGATGAATCCATATAACCAGTTTCTGAAACGAAACCGGGTCGCATATGGAGATACCGAGTACATCGAATTTCCCGAACTGATGATGCTTAGTGACGGTAGTCTGTTACCTGCCAAAAGGTTCATTGCCCGAAAGGAAGGAGAAAACCTGGTATTCAGCTGGGAAAACAATCCATCCGGCAAACCGGAACAACTCAATAACCGGTTGAACATCGTAATATTGGAATACCGTAGTTCGCTCAGGATAATCGATACAGACGCAAGGCGATCGGATGGTCAGGCCCCCGTTGCGTTTTTTCGGGGAGGTAATTCATTGGCGGAGGGGTATGCTTTTTGGTCGTCGGAAAACGAAGATAGCTTCTCACCATCAGTATACTGGGTTTGCAGGTAGGATTATAACTTCAGTAGATAATGTAATAAGACTAAACATTTTGCAAAATGAGCATATTAGGTAATATCATCTGGCTTGTGTTTGGCGGACTTGTGATTGCGATTGAATACCTTGTTTCAAGTATTATTCTTTGTATTACCATCATTGGCATCCCGTTTGGCCTGCAAACCATAAAACTTGCCCAATTAGCACTATGGCCTTTTGGAAAGGAAGTTCGCCATAAGAAAAACGCTATAGGTTGCTTGTCGACCCTGATGAATGTCATATGGCTGTTGTGCGGAGGCATATGGATCTGCCTGTCGCACTTAGGATTTGGCATATTATTATGTATTACCATTATTGGTATTCCTTTCGGAGTTCAGCATTTTAAACTGGCAGCGCTTGCCCTAACTCCATTCGGGCGCGAAGTGGCAGACAAATGATCAACCGGCTTGTGTATACGCTCCTGATGATATAAATTCTTCCCAAACCAGCCAGGGATCGGATTTAAAAAACCTGTCCATATTGTAATCAAAAAATTAGTGCTACTTTTAAATGCTCATATCTATTGAAATAAATATACCGCATAATTTTATGAAAGTCAGCAAATGGTTAGTAATTGTAATGTTAAGCTTTAATTTTATATCATGTGGTGCCGTAACAAAACTTCACACGCCGCTTCCGGGATTTAAAAAAGTCTGGATATACGGGAATACGGTAAGCCCTTCATCAGTAGTCATTATTCTTAGTGGAGATGGTGGCTGGGTTTTGGGTGTAACACAGGTTGCCAGGGCCCTGGCTAAGGAAAACGTAATGGTGATCGGCGTAAATTGTATGCCTTACCTCAGATACCTGAAAAAACAGAATGTAGATTGTTATGATATGTCCAAGGACATTGAAAAACTGAGCTCACACATCCAGACAACATATCACCTGGCAAACTATCAGAAACCTGTTATTCTTGGATATTCGCTGGGTGCAACCTTAGCATACGGAATCCTGGCCCAGGCACCTGCTGATACTTACAAAGGCGCAATTAGCCTTGGATTTTGCTACGATCTGGAAACGCCCAAACCACTTTGCAAAGGATCAGGACTTGAAAGTAAAAAGCGTGAAAAAAAAGGATATGATCTGCAGCCTGTTTCTTATCTGAAACAACCTTTTTTTATTCTTCAGGGGGCTAACGACAGGATGTGCAAATTCTGTCTGGCCAAAGATTTTGTCGATAAAACGCCGAATGCTCAGATTGTGGAATTGCCTGACATCAGGCATGGCAGCCTTGGATTAAGGAAATGGATCCCCACTGTGCTGGAGGTTTACAAAAAGGTAATAAATGAGAAAAATTAAAGCTACAGGCATTTCCCTAAAGCTTCCAAATACTTCTCTACATATTCATCAATCTTTTTGCGGCGGTATTGCATGATAAATCTTGGATGATCCAACGGAACGATGGTTTTGAAGAAGTGATGTTCGCTATTCAGCTTAGACAAATAATCAAAATTCTTACCGGTGCCCAGGCAAAAACAAACATCACGATGGATTCCAAACTCAATTTGCTTCCTGAGCGTTTCAAGGATAAACCCGCTTACTGCAGTCTGTAATTCACGGCTATCGTAATAATTGTAGTTGGTCTCTTTACCATTCAACTTTTTCACAAAGCCTAAAGGGCAAATTGCACTTACAAAGAATTGGCCATAGAACTTTTCGGCCCCGCCAAACGCAGCAATTACCTTATAAACAAAATCAGCAGACAACTCAGGTGCTGTGAGTTTTCCAATAGTTATTCCGCAATCATTCTTAAGTTTATGCGGATCGGTAAACGGAATGCCGGTAACACCTCCGCCAAATCTTCCCGGATTGATACCTATGATTAAGTGTCGCTTCCTTTCGTCAGAAAAAAACTTACGGTAAAAGTTACCTGTTATCCTTCCTATTTCAGGATTCCGAAAAGGATTCATGACCTCAATGCCCTGGGGAAGCAACGAATTATCAAGAAAAAGAGATTGATTGAACTGTAAAACTTTCTCGGCAAAATTCATATGGACTCACAGATAAAAAACTATTTGCAGGTATCTTTGGCAACATAATTGGTGTCAACCAGCAACTGCTGCATCTGATACGTACCGTTTACATCGCGGATTGCAGAATTATTCCGGATATTTCCAAAAAAAAGGAAATAAGCCAGGCATGCGGAAACAAACCCTGCTTTTACTCCCATTCCTTTTAAAGAGAACAGCCACAGGAACATACCGCTGAATGAATTTGCTTGCAAGCGCTTACCGCTTCGTTTTATCATAAAGTAATAATTCAAACGATCTGCAATGGCCTTGTCGGCTTCAATCCCGGGATGGTCAGAAGTTATAGCTTTTCTGAACAAGCGATCAGTCGGGTCCAAATTCGTTTTCATATGATGAATATTATAAGTTATCTAATAGTAAGGCTTTACGATACTTTACCAATCGTTCGGAAAGCCGTTTCCGTGTATAAAAAAGCCGCGATTTTACCGTTCCCTCTGAAATATCCAGGATCTGCCCAATTTCTTTAAGAGAAAAATCCTCGCGGTAATGAAGAATAAAAACTGTTTTGTGTATTTCGTCGAAGTCGTCCAACTCTTCAAAAAGATCCCGGATAAACTGTTCCAGGTCTGTTACTTCGATATCCTCGGCTAGGTCTTCCTGTTCACAGTAAACGTTGTCTAAAGCTTCAAACGCTGAATTTATTCTTACTTCCATCCGCCGGTATTCATTTTTACACATGTTGTGGGCAATACTGAATATCCAGGTTGAGAACCTCTTTGTAATATCAAATGTATCGGCCTTATCAATAAGCTTTATAAAAATATCCTGAAGAAAATCCCGGGCTTTCTCCTCCGAATTGCCCAGCATACGGTAAAAATAGTATAACAAACGCTGGTTATAGCGGCTGTAAAGCTGGTTGAATGCCTCAGAATTACCTGTACGCATCAATTGAACCAACTGTTCGTCCGTATGGTCGGAATGTGAGCGTTTAAAACCGAACATCTATTTCCCTTTGATCATGATAGATACACCCATACACACATAACCTGTTAAAAGAATAATGGGAGCCAGTGTTAGTTTGTGCCAGGCAAACACCGTTTCCTCATATGATTTATTACCCGATGGTGTCCAGGCCAGGATGATATAACCCAAAATTAAGAGGAAAATTCCAGCCAGCAACCATTTGATATTCAAATTAAGATAATTTAACAGAGAATGCTTCATATGCTTATTGTTTTACTTCAGTACACTCGCAGCAAAAAAGGTTCACGAAAAAAATAAAATTCATTACTTTGTGTAAAATAATTTGATTATGAAAATTAGTGTTTCGTTTTTCACCATGTACCTGATGCTCTTATTCTTTATGAATGTTTACGGACAGGAAAAAATAGTTAAGGTTTGGCCCGGCAAAATTCCCGGAGCTATTGATAACCCTTCCTATAAAGAGGAAACCATTTATGTTGATCAAAAATCTCCACGGATCAGTAAAGTAACAGATCCGACGTTGACCTGTTATTTTGCGCCAAAAGATAAGGCTAATGGCGCTGCTGTGATTATTTGTCCCGGAGGAGGTTATACCAGATTAGCTATTGATCACGAAGGGTACCAGGTTGCAGCATGGTTTAACGAACTTGGAGTTACCGCTTTTGTACTCAAGTACCGGCTGCCCAGCGATGCCATTATGCAGGATAAAAGCATCGGTCCCCTGCAGGATGCCCAGGAAGCTATTCGGATATTACGCCGTAATGCAAAAGAATGGGGTATCAATCCTGAAAAAGTCGGAATTATAGGATTCTCGGCAGGAGGGCATGTAGCATCCACAGCCTCCACACACTTTGACGATAAAGTTTATGATGTCACGGATAATACCAGTGCCCGTCCCGATTTTTCCATATTGGTTTATCCTGTTATCTCCATGGATTCTGTCATCACGCACAGAGGATCAAGAGACAATCTGTTAGGGAAAAAGCCCTCAGAGGAACTGGTAAAACGTTTTTCGAATGAATTACAGGTCACTAAGAATACTCCTCCCACCTTCCTGGTTCATGCCACAGACGATCATACCGTTCCGGTACTAAATAGTATTAACTACCTGCTGGCTTTAAGGAAAAACGGAGTTCCGGGAGAATTGCATATTTATGAGAAAGGTGGTCATGGCTTTGGCCTGGGACGCTCAAAAGGCACTGAATCCACGTGGCCGGAAGCTTGTAAAAACTGGCTGAAGGCAAGAGGGATACTTTGATTTGCACGTGATATTGAGTATTCCAAAAGGGATTCTTTCACTTATATTGGAGAAAGAACCCTGTTATAAATTAATTCAAAATAAACCGTATAACTATTTATAAATCGAATGAGAATTATTTTGTCCATTACTGCTGCAACACTTTTCACACTTTGCCTTTCGGCACAGAACACCGGCTTTTATAAAGTAAAAACATCTCCCAGCAACAGTCTTTATATTGGCTTTAATAACCCTATTGAATTGACGGATTCGACACAAAGAGATCTGGAAAAAACATTCATTTTAAAGTCAGATAATGGACTGGTAGCTCGCAGGAATAACGTTTACTATTTGCTGCCTGCACGAACAGGAGAAACTGTCCTAAAGGTCTTCCAGGCAAAAGGAAAAGATACGGTTCTTTGGGGTCAGCAAACTTTCAAGGTGAAACCTGTATACATGCCGGTGATGGCCTTATCGGGTAAGGTGCTGGATTCGACCATAAGTAAATCGGAAATCATGAAAGAGCAGCATTTCAGGGTTATGATGCCGGAATGCGATTATGCCGTTCGTTTTGCTCTGACAAACTGCAAAGTAAGATTCTCAAATGGCATGGTTTATAATGCTTCTCAAGGAGTTATCGGGCTAAATATCAAAAAGGAATTAAGCCACACCAAACCTGGAACAAAAATCTGTTTTGAAGAAATCAAGATACTTGAGTTTACAGGAGCTGAGAGAAAACTGGATGATGCCTGCTATGTGCTGACAGAATAATAAAAAGGATCAAGGTATCTTTATACCTGCCACAATTACATCGTCTGTTTGTTCGCCATGGCCTTTCCAGCTCTCGAATGTTGAAATAATTTTCTCTTTCTGTTCGCCGAGGGGTAATCCGGAATTTGATAATAACATGTTTCTTAATCTATTGGGCAGGAATTTTTTATTATATGGGCCCCCAAACTGGTCGGGATATCCGTCGGAAAACATGTACAATAAATCTCCTTTTTTTATATCGATGGTGTGATTTGTGAACTGTTCATCAGTGATGTAAATGCCAACGGGTATTCTGTTCCCTTTCAATTCGGTAAGTTCAGGCAGATTTGTCTCCGGATTTCTTCGTACCAGGCAAATGGTATGAAATGCAGTGGTGTATTGCATACTTCTGCATTCCTTATCGAAGATACAAAGTGCAATGTGCATCCCGTCCTGAACATAATCGACCTCGCCACCCTGGTGTAATGCCTCAATAAACAAGTATTTCAGGTTGTCGAGAATTGTTGCAGCGGTATATTCTTCATCTTCATATTGCGATATTACCTGGTTCAGGAAAGATACACCGAGCATGCTCAATAGCGATCCGGAAAGACCATGGCCGGTACAATCAGCCACAGCAAAGATCCGTTCGCCGTTTCGCATTTCCTTAAACCAGTAAAAATCGCCACTTACAATGTTCCTGGGTTTATAAAAAATAAAATGTTCGGGAAAAGTCCTGGAAAGTTCATGGGATGGAGCCAATACTGCTTTTTGTATAAAGCTGGCATAATTAATACTCTCGGTGATTTCCAGGTTTGCCAATTGCAACCCGTCGGCAGTTGAAATTACTTCATCATTTCTGATCTGCATCTCTCTGTTGAGTTCACTGAGCAATTGCTGTGTCTTTTTCAGCTCATCAATTTTACCGTTTAATTCACCATTTTGCTGAAAAAATGAATCAATCAGCAAAGCGATTTTTCCAAATTCATCCTTACGCGTAGAAAGTTTTTTAATAAAAGAGGGATTCTCTTCGTTAAGCGTACGCTCAATCTTTTGTAACGGGGAAATAACCAGTACGTTGAAATGTCTGTAAATAATGACTAATAGCACAAAGCAAAACGAAATAAAGAAGATATTAAAGTATACATTTAAACCTTTGATGTTCTCAAGGAATGCATCTGTTTTGATAATATTGAAATGAGCAATATGATTTGATTTATAATCGCTCAGAAAAATTTCTTTACCTTTATTGGGTTGGTTATCAAGAGTATTATTACTGAATTGCAATTCAATATTACTATTTATTACCTTCTTCAAGGTATTCATATATTCCGGATCCCATATCTTTCCGAAGAATATAAATCCCCCCGGGGCAGATTGCTGGTTCAAATCACCGGACGGATGAACTGTTGAGCCGATAAGTTGTACAAGACCATATTTCGTTTTAATAAAAAAATCAAGCTTTCTGGCACGATACAATGTATCAAAAACAGCAGCCGCAATACTGAGCGTATCATTAACGTCACTGTCTAAGTCTTTGTATACAAGATGTCTATCCAGATTGTAAATTTGAATTAAATCAAATCCGATACTTTGCGGATGAGAAATGGTCTGTTCTCCTTCCGCCTTATTTGGATGCCTTATGAAATCGACCATCCATGAAAAAACAGCATAATCAAAAACCATCTTTTCATACATGTCATTCCTTGTCTTTAAAATTGCAGACGTTGATTCTATAAGCTCATTTCTTTGAATTGCCTGTGCCAAATCATTCTTTTTGTTCAGGATTCTTTGAAAAACAAAATACCCAAGGATAAAGATACACAAGGTCAATCCCAGCGTACCCATGGCCTTGAACTTGATGCTTATCGAATTCCTGATTAATGTATGCATGTAATCTTTTAACTAATTCAATAAAGTTAATAACATTCCCTAACTATACCAAGTCCGGAACAAGCTTTACCGACAATTTCCCATAAAACATTACGTCAGCGGCAACGATAAGGTTAATAAATTTAATGGCCCGAAAACTATTCATAAGCTTTTAAATATTAATTTGCAATTATTAAAAACTGATTTCACATGAGAATACATCTGCTGATTTTTTGTGCGATCCTGGTTGCTAATATCCAGG
>DATBXH010000371.1:0-6929 GCA_036514375.1 Bacteroidales bacterium
GTATCTTTTTGAAGATAATTCTGTTTATAGTGTTGATAATCAAACTCACCTCCAATTTTTAATACAAATGAATTGGTTATTGTATTTTGAAGAGTAAGCCTTAACTGTGTTACACGGTTAAAGGTATTAACCGTGAAATGATCGAAACCTACAAATTCATCATCATAATTAAATGAACCCCCGGCTTTTGCTGACCATTTTGGTGAGATCTGACCTGTATATACTGCATTCACATAAAAATCGTTGTTACTTAATTTAAGGTTGATGTTTCCGTCTGTTGCCAAATATGATGGTAAGCCCAGGCCTAATCTGCTGGAGCTGAATGAGCCTGTCGATCTGAGGATACCGGATTTTCCGATCTTCTTCCTGTACATCATACTGGATTCAAGACCTTCGGGGCTGTGTTGCCAGTTCGTTGTTTGTTTTATAGTGGAATAATACGGGTACATATTGTGGTAGTCAAGCGATCCTGAAAAAGAAGAAGAGTCTCCCTTCCAGGTTCGGTTGATACCACCTCCGAAGGGCAGAAATGAGAGACTGGTTAACGATTTGGTCGGGAATCCCTGGGTTTTCAGGATCAGTGCGGAAGATAATGCTTGTCCGTATTCAGCGGAATATCCCCCTGAACTAAAAGAAACACCACTGAACAGGCTGGGGGAAAATCTTCCTCGCATCGGTAGATCTGGCACTTTAGAGGTGTATGGATTGGAAACAAGCATTCCGTCTACAAAAGTTTTGGTTTCATTCTGTTCACCCCCCCGGATGAAGAGTGCACCTTCTTCGCCTACCATCTGTGTTCCGGGTAACGTATTTAATGCACCTATGACGTCGCCATTGGAATTGGCCGTGGTAAATATATCCAATGCCTGAAGTTGTATGCCACGCTTTTTATCACCAGCTTCAAATGTTCCGGCAGTAATGACTACCTCATTCAGTTGAGTATTTGCACTGGTGAGTGTTATGTCTATCTTATAAGTACCGTCCTTTGTCAGGTTCAGTTCGGTCTCAAAATTATGATATCCAATGTTGGATACAACTAATGTATGCTTTCCTAAGAGGGAGGTTTTTATTTCAAATTTACCGTCGGTACCGGCTATAGTCCCATCATAGCTTCCTTTTATATAAATATTTGCTCCGGATAGGGGATTTTCTTTCGAATCTGTGACAGTGCCACGGATTACCTGGGCGTAAAGATTAAAGTTAAGGAGCGGTAAGAGGGTTAGTAAAAAAAGTTTCTTCATAAGAAATAATTTTTCAACGAATTTCTTATGAATGAGAGCAGTTTACAAAAAAAAATCGGCGAATCGTTAAAAAGGGATGATGAACTGTACTTTAGAGGGATGAAATGGGAAAGTCAATATCAAAGATTTAATTATCTCTGATATTGACGATTCTGGCTCTTTTGAATTCTTTTGTTCGGTCGAAGAGATAACGATAAGTGGTGTGTGTTTTTACGATAGTGGAGCCAATTTGCTCCACGACTTTCATCATTGCCGGGTTAAAATCACCAATCCAGTTCATTTCAAGTTCTTTATATTTAAACCTGGGGTTCCATGCAACTTCTGCGAATTTCATGATTAAAGCTCCTTCAATGCCTTTTCCTCTGTGCTCGGGTACTACGCCAAAAATTTGCCCCAGTACTTTGGTGCAATGCCCGGTTTTGATCATGTACCAGAATTTGAGCTTTCCCCATAAATTCATTTTTCCATGCAAATGCTCAATAATCTGATTAATTTCAGGATGCATGATGAAAAAGGCAACGGGTTCGTCCTGGTAATAGGCATATATCATTAGTCTTTCGTCAATAATTGGTTTAAGCTTTTCAATCATGGCCATAGCGTAAGCCATCTTAAAAGGTTTTACACCCGGAAATCTTGCCCAGGCTTTGTTGTAAATGGTGCAAAAATCTTCAGCATATTTTTTCAGATTTTTCTTTTCGATGGTTCTGAAGGAATAATCAGCGTTTTGGAAAATTCGTTTTGCCTTTTCCTGGACTTCGGGTTTTACTCCGTTGGTTGAAAAATCACGTCGATAGGTAAATTGATTAAAATAATTTTGAAATCCATACGATTCGAATAAATCCCTATAATAAGGGAAATTATATGGCATTGCATAGTTGGGAGGAACAAAACCGTCTACCAATAAACCCCACCATTGCTCACGGTCGCCAAAATTTATAGGCCCATCCATGGCCTCCATTCCGCGCTGCTGTAACCAGGCTTTACAGGCATCGAAAAGTGCAAAAGCTGCCGACTTATCATTGATACATTCAAAAAAGCCAAAGCCTCCTGTGGGCTGATCGTTATTCGTAGCGGTCTTCCTATCGATGAAAGCAGCGACACGGCCAATTGTTTTTCCCTTGTTGTCCTTTAAAATCCATCGGATTGCTTCGCCATTACGGAAGAGTTTATTCTTTTCAGGGTCGAAAATACTTTCGATATCAATATCCAGCGGACGAATCCAGTTTTTTTCGCTTTTGTAAAGGGAAACCGGTAACAGAAGAAATTCTCTTTTCTCGTTTTTGTTTTTTACTTCAATCAGATGATACATTGTTTTTGGTTGAGGCATAAAACTTAATTCAGAGGACAAATATAGTTTACTCTGGGACAATGATGTTACGGGTTCAATATTTGTATTGTTATTCAAATGATTAGAGTTTCCGGTTAAGCTTTATTAACAAATTTAGTATGACGATGGTTTATAGTTGAGTGTAGTAATTTGATTAGGAGTTAGAAATAAGATTGTTGATAAGAAAGATAATTAGTTTACTATAATACATAAAAATAAACTACAATTATAGTTGTAAATTAATTTTTATAGTTTAAATTTGTATGCAGAAAACAGCAGCATAATGAAAGAAATTACCAAAGCTCAGGAAGAGATACTACATGTACTATGGGAGAT
Organism: Bacteroidales bacterium; assembly: GCA_036514375.1. GTDB lineage: Bacteria > Bacteroidota > Bacteroidia > Bacteroidales > JAAUTT01 > JAAUTT01. Next base: position 2,905 of record DATBXH010000371.1, read on the forward strand.
TAGAGAAGGTGTAGTAACCGATGTGATTGAAAAATTACCGGATCCCAAGCCTGCCTATAATACAGTCGCGACAGTAATAAAAGTGCTTGAGAAGAAAGGATATGTATCGCATAAAGTATATGGAAAGACGTTTGTTTATTTTCCGGTGGTTTCCAAGGAAGATTACGCACGATACACATTTAACAGCTCTTATTTGCAGCTCTTTAATGGTTCTCTCAATCAGGTGGTCTCTTTTTTTGTAAAGGAAGATAGAGTTAGCCTGAAAGAGTTGGAAGAGCTTAAAAATTATATTGAGTCTGAGATTGAGAAACAAAAAAAGTAATGTATGGAAACCTACCTTGTTTTTATCGTTAAAGCAAGTGGCTGTTTGTCTTTATTTTATTTGGTTAGTCTCATTCTTTTCAGGAACAGCAATGCTTTTAAGCTGCAGCGGTTTTATTTACAGGGATTAATTATACTATCGCTGGTATTGCCGTTGAATCGTATTTCCATTGACCTTTTTAAAGAAACAGCTCCTGCATTAGTTCTGGAAAAGCCTCAATCTGAAATACAAGAGAATTTCAAAACTGTTTATAAGCCAGAATTATTCCAGCCTTCAAACGATCAGCCCATTAAGCAAGTCAGGGATACTCTTACGTTTGTAACGATCCTTACTCTCATTTACTGGACCACTGCAACAGTGATTCTAATGAGGATTATTTATAGCCTTATTTATGTTGTTGTGTATTTTATTCGCTCGGAACGAGAAAAAGAGGGAAAGTATACTATTCTGTTTCATCCGACCATCAAAGGGTCTTTTTCATTTTTACGATGGATTTTTATCCACGATGAAATAAGAAATACTGCGGAAAGAGAAAGTATTATTAAACATGAAAGAGTGCATGCTGATCAATACCATTCGCTCGACATAATTGCGATTGAATTGCTATCGGCCGTAATGTGGTTTAATCCGCTGATTTGGTTGATGCGAAAGGAAATGCAACAATTGCACGAATACCTGGCTGACGAAGGGGTGGTGAGTTCCGGCATCAATCTGTTGGAATATCAGGCCCTGCTTGTTAACCAAGTGGCCGGCGACAGGTTAATTTGCCTGCCTTCGGGTTTTAAACAATCATTCATTAAAAAAAGATTAGCCATGATGACAAAACCACGTATCAGTCGAAAAATGGGGTATCGGCTATTAACCATGATACCTTTGGCAGGGCTTATGTTTATCGTCCTATCGTTTACTAATAAAAAGGGGATTACTGCTGAAAAAAGTGTGCAACTGAAACCGCTAATAGTTTACAATCTGCCAAAACAACAAATTGTAATTCGTTTAGAGGAAACTAAAAAGCAGGAACCCATACCTGCTGGTGCCAGAGATACTTTGAAAGAAAGTAACTCAACTTTGCAAATACCACCTCCACCACCTCCTGCTACATCAGATGTGGTTGCTGCTGTTTCGCCAACAAGGATGAATGTATTCTATCTTGGGATTGACAACCCAGTGTCGATTGCTGTTGCAGGGATACCAGCCAATCAGGTGTTTGCTACAATTGATAATGGAACCATACGTATGTCAGGGAACAATTACATTGTAAAGCCTCAACATATTGGCAAGGCAACAGTTCAGGTTTTTGGAGCGATGGACGGTAATAAGAAGCTGCTTAGTAATGTCGAATTCCGGGTAAAGCCATTGCCTGATCCTGTTGCAAAGGTTGGTGGTAAAAAGGGTGGAACCATCTTAAGAAGTATTCTCTTATCGCAGACTATGGTGGTAGCTGACCTGGAAGCTTTTGATTTTGACGCAGAATTTACTGTAAAAGAATTTACTATGAGTGCTTCAATCTCAGGATTTAAAACAGAACTTATCAGCCAGGGCAACCAAATTACTGACCCTCAACGAAATTTGATTAAACAGGTAAAATCAGGAGATAATGTGTATTTTACTAAAATAAAAGCGGCTGGACCTGATGGAAAAATACGTGAATTGCCTTCCATTGCTCTTCAAGTTCAGGATTAGTAGAATAAAATATTGATTTGGCTTGGTATTGTGTAAGTTTCGGGCCAGGCCAAATCTTTAAGTTCTCCAGTCAATTGGTTCTAACCCTTGTTTTTTCAAAATTTCATTTGTTTTTGAGAAATGTTGGCAACCGAAAAATCCATTGGCTGCTGAAAAAGGAGATGGGTGTGCAGCTTTTAAGACAGTATGTTTTGAGGCATCGATCAGTACTTCTTTGACATGGGCATTTCTGCCCCAAAGGAGAAATACAAGCCCTTTCTTTTGGTCAGACAGCGTTTTAATGACACGATCCGTAAATATTTCCCATCCCATGTTCTGATGAGAGAGTGGTTGCCCGGCTTTTACAGTTAGCGTAGTGTTCAACAGTAATACTCCCTGGTTTGCCCATGATTCAAGATTTCCATGAGTTGGGACAGGAATACCCAAATCGCTGTTTAGTTCTTTAAAAATATTAATCAGCGAACGGGGCAGTTTTACGTTTTGGGGAATTGAAAAGCATAAACCGTGCGCCTGTCCCTTTCCATGGTACGGATCTTGCCCAAGGATTACTACGTTTACCTTTTCAAATAAGGTTTTGTTAAAAGCATTAAAGATGAGTTCCTTTGGAGGGTAAACTTCTTCTTTGACATATGATTTTTCTAAACTTTTAATTAACTTTTTGAAGTACGTTTTTTCAAATTCTTCATCAAGTATGGCCCGCCATGCAGGATCGGAAGGAAGACTAATAATCATTGAGTATAATCTCGTTATTAGTAAAATGTTGAATTATGCACATAACTTGTCAAAATAACAAAATACCTCGGTTATAAAAAAGCTGTATGATAATTCCGTTAACATCTGAATTTAATTTTCTACATTTGACTCTGATGTATTTCTGCCTCTAATCATATGATAAAAAGGGTTTTAATTGCAAGTGTCGTTATTTTTGCCATAACAGGTGCCGTAGTATATTATTATTTTAATAAACCTGAGCCTGTTGTGGATTCCGTATTCAGAGCTGTTCCTCTCGATGCATCCTTGCTGGTCGATATTAAGGATTATCAGCAGTTTCATTCCGGCATATTGGTTGATAATCAGTTGTGGCAGGATTTATCGGTATTTTCTCCCTTTAATGAGATTAGCAGGAAGGTCATGTTTGTGGATTCACTCAGCCGATTGTATCCACCATTCAGAAGCCTGTTCACAGGCAAGCATCCGCTTTTGATTTCAGGACACCCTTCAGGTAAGGATAATCTTGATTTTCTGTACTATATAAGAATCGATAATGAGAAGGAATTCAAGGAGATTAATCAGTTAATCCGGGGATTTGATGGAGAAGCTATGGATTGCTCTTCACGCAGATACGAAGGAGTTACTATCCAGGATGTTTCGTTCCCTCGTAACCAAAACAATAATTTTTCTTATGCCTGGACACATGGATTGATGATGCTTAGCAAATCACCAATTTTGCTTGAGGCAGCTATTCGCCAGATCAGCGCACAGGAATCATTGCTCGACGGAAAAGGGCTGAGTGAAATTGTCAAAACTGCTGGTAAAACTGCTTTAGCTAACGTATACGTTAATCTTGAACATTTTCCGGAAATAGCGCAAAAGGCAATTCACGTAAAGTACAGGAAAGAATTAGCTTTTCTGAAGAATCTTGGTAACTGGATGGAACTTGATGTAAGCCTGAAATCAGATGTTGTTATATTTAATGGTTTTTCAATCTCTGATGCTGCCAAGCCAGGGTTTGAAGCGTTATTCAGGAATCAAAAGCCTCATAAATTTGAGATATTTAATAAAATTCCTGCCAGTGTTAATACGTTTGCTATTCTTGGTATTAGTAAACTGAACCAGTATCTGAAAGATTATGAGCAGATTCTTGATGCTGAGAATTTAGAGCAAGCCTATAGGGCTAATCTTCGAAATATCAGAGATAATTATAATATAGATCTGGAAAACAGTTTCAACGATATTTTTGACCAGGAAGCAGCAGTCGTGTTTTTGGGAGGTATTAACGATACACTTTCCAATCAATCTT
>DATBXH010000372.1:0-2844 GCA_036514375.1 Bacteroidales bacterium
GGATGGACAAATAAATTTATTTTCCCGCCATATGAATTCAGTATCCCAACCAGCATGATTACCAATTTTCATCTTCCATTATCTACACTGCTGATGATGGTATCTGCATTTGCCGGATATGATGCACTATTCGAGGCATACAAGGTTGCCATTAAGGAAAAATATAACTTTGGAACCTATGGTGATGCTATGTTGATATTATAAAATATATAAATAACTCAACAAAAAAGGTGACTGAAATATTTCCGGTCACCTTTTTTGTTATCTCCCGGTATTCATTTTCTCCTCAATTTCTTCTGCTTCAATAGGAATGTGTGGCATCAGATCGATAGGCTCTTCCTCTGTCACGAGAATATCATTTTCGATCCGGATACCAACACCTTCTTCACGAATATAAATCCCAGGTTCACAGGTAAGCACCATTCCCGGTTGCAATGTTTGAAATCGGTTTCCTGAATCATGTACGTCGAGACCAAGGAAATGCGAAATACCATGCATAAAATACCTGGAGTAAAGCGGATTTTCGGTATCCTGACGGTGAAGGTCTTCCATAGAGTAAAGTCCTAATTTAACATGCTCTTCTTCAAATAATTTACACACCTGTTTATTAATTAAAGTAATGGACGTTCCTTTTACCATCATAGCCTTTGCTTTGTAAAAAACGTTAAGGACAGCATTGTATAGCTGTTTTTGCCGTGGGGTAAATCTGCCGTTTACCGGAATTGTTCTGGAGCAATCAGCAGCGTAGTTATCGAATTCCGCACCAAAGTCAAGTAAAAGCAGATCACCATTTCTACAAATATCCTGATTTTTAATATAATGAAGGAAGCATGCATTTTCCCCTGACGCAACAATTGGAAAAAAGGCATGACCTTGCGCACGGTTTATCCGAAATTCATGACTTATTTCTGCTTCTACCTCGTATTCACTTACACCTGGTTTCACGTATTTAAGTATTCTCTCGAAAGATTTGCCTGTAATTGAGCAGGCGTGCCGAATAGCATTAATTTCTTCAGGTTCCTTCACTAATCGAAGATCGGTCATAATCCCGGAAACTTTCTCAATGTGTTGTAACGGAAACCGTTGCCTGATACTTTGAGCAAATCGGGTATCACGGCTTTCTATTTCTGAAATATATTTTGTATTTTCATATTGGTTTAGATAAATAACTTCAGAAAAATAGAGCGTTTCCGCCAAAAGGCTCTCGAGTTCTTCAATCCAACATATATTTTGAATACCTGATGTTTCGCTAGCCTCGGATTTGGTGAGTCGTTTTCCGTGCCAGGTTTCGAATTGCGGATCAGGTTTCAGAATAAAAAGGATTTCCCTGTTTTTTTGAACCGGATGGTCAGGCGCCAATATCAAAATGGTTTTCTCCTGATCAATTCCGGTTAAATAAAACAAATCAGAGTTCTGGCGGAATGGGAAAAACTGATCTCCATTTCGGGGCATTTCATCATTGGAATGAAAAACAGCAACTGAATTTTTCTTCAGACGTTTGCACAGTTTTAGTCTGTTTTGCTCAAATAACCTATGCGGTAAAACAGGATTCATATAGAACTTAGAATGGTTTTAAATTAGAATCAATCTTTTTTTAGCAGATGTAATTAATGTTACATTTGCATTTATTTTTCAAAAAGCGATTATTGCAATATAATTAACCTACATAAATATAGTACATATGAGTAATTTTTTTTGTTCATCTATTGGTAAAAAGTTATTAATGTCGTTGGCAGGACTCTTCCTGTGCATATTTCTCCTGGTCCACCTCGGCATTAATCTTATGCTTTTAAGAAATGACGGGGGAGAGGTTTTTAAAATAGCTGTGGAATTTATGACCACAAACCCTTTGATAAAAGTAATGGAAATAGTTCTTTTTGGTGGGTTTATTATCCATATTGTATGGGGTGTTATGCTTCAGATCCAGAATTGGATTGCAAGACCTGGCGGTTATGCTATGTCAAATCATTCGCAAACTTCTTTTTTCTCGAAATATATGATTCATACGGGTGCCATAATCTTTGTTTTCCTTTGCATTCACCTGATGAATTTTTATTTTGTAAAACTGGGACTCTCTAACGGACCACAAGGTGCTAATCAGGTAGAGGGACCTCATGACTTTTATAATATGGCCCTGAACCTTTTCAGTAACAATTCTTATTGTTTCCTGTATATAGGTTTCATGATTTTTCTGGGTTTTCACCTGCATCACGCTTTTCAAAGTGCATTTCAAACACTTGGAATCAATCATAAAAAATACACTCCAGCAATAAAATTTATAGGAATAGTTTACTCAATCCTGGTTCCTGCAGGTTTTGCCTTTATCCCTGTTTACTTTTTAATTTGGAAATAATTGTACTTAACGCTAATAGAAAATTCATCATATGACAGTTTTAAATTCGAAAATACCTGAAGGGGCTTTGTCCGAAAAATGGACTAATTACAAAGCCCATCAAAACCTGGTAAACCCCGCTAATAAGCGCAGGCTTGACATTATTGTTGTTGGAACTGGTCTTGCAGGTGCTTCTGCTGCTGCAAGTTTGGGAGAACTTGGTTTTAACGTAAAAAGTTTTTGTTATCAGGATAGTCCGCGAAGGGCTCATAGCATTGCAGCCCAAGGCGGTATCAACGCTGCAAAAAATTACCAGAACGACGGCGACTCTGTATACCGTTTATTTTACGATACAATTAAAGGAGGCGATTACCGGGCCCGTGAAGCTAATGTATATCGCTTAGCCGAAGTAAGTAACAATATTATTGACCAATGCGTTGCTCAGGGAGTACCTTTTGCCCGTGAATACGGCGGATTACTTGATAACCGTTCTTTCGGTGGTGCTCAGGTTT
>DATBXH010000373.1:0-4374 GCA_036514375.1 Bacteroidales bacterium
TACGGCAGGATAACTGAGTTTTATCATTTTTGACAGCAGCTTTGTTTTAAAGCTTTTTTTATCAAACGGAGTATCTATGGTAAGACCCGTTATCACAATGTATCTTCTGATGTTTAAAGCATTCATCGCTTTAATTATATGAGAGGCCGATACACTATGTACCGGCTTTTCACCTTTTGGCTGACCAAGCGTACTGATAACCGCATCGCACTCCTGAATAAGGGAAAAAACGGATTCATAATTGGTCACATCTCCCTTTATTGTTTCGATTAACGGATCACCTAGCTCCGGTTTATCCGGGTTCCGTACCAAGGCTTTCACACGATAACCCTGATGAACTAACTGGTTTACTAAATATTTTCCGGCTTTTCCGGTTCCACCGATGACAGCGATTTTATTATATTTTTTCATGATCAGTTCTTTATAGAATAATTAATTTGTAATGAATTAAATAAAACGGAGCAACAGGCAGTATTGGAAATAAAAAACTACCTGTCAAAACCAGCGTGGTTTCGAAGAAAATTCCGGAGAGTTATATTTTCTATAAAGATATTTCAATGTAGCAAAGATATGAATTGATTTTTAAATTGATGAACATGGCAATAAAATGATGCACTGTTGCCAGCAATGGCTTTTATACCAGGCAGGTTTAAAAGATTAATAAAGTTTGTTCCGTCCCTGGTTTCGAACGTCATAAACTTTATAATGCTGTTCGTTTAAAAGTTGCTATCCGGTTATATTTGTAATAATATTGTATTTATAAATTGCTACGGCTTTGAATGTTTTAAGCATTATTTTATTAACAGCTTGTTTGTTAAATGGCTACCTGGCAGCTGTAAGCTTTCGGTTTCGTAAAGCCCCGGGTGCAACTACGTTTGGCTTTTTCCTGCTAACTATTGTTTTGTATTCTCTGGGTTATGCTTTTGAAATTCATTCCACATCGTTGCCTGAAATATTGTTTTGGCTAAAAATTGAATACCTTGGGATCTCCTTCTTTCCGACGTTATTGTTGATTTATACGTTTCAGTATATTGGTATGGATAATTGGCTAAAACCATGGTTTTTAGTAACAATCTTTACCATTTCGTCTTTAACGATGATTATACATCTGACGAACGGTTACACTCATTGGTTTTACAAAGAAACCTCAGTGGATATATCCGGTTCTCTGGTATTGATAAAAGCAGTCAAAGGATTCTGGTATTGGGTTCATCAGGGGTATAGCATAGCTTCCATGGGTACTTTTAATACATTGTTTTTCATCATGTATTTACGGGAAGACCAGATGAAACGCAGGCAGGCGTTGATTGTACTATTGAGTTCTCTGGCCCCGTGGATCTGTTACATTATCTATATTACCGGTAACAGCCCACATGACTTTGACCTGATTCCGTTTTCGTTCCTGCTTATGGGATTGTTAACCGGATGGGGGATGTTAAAGTACAGGCTGTTTCATTTGGAACCTCTGGCTCTCGGAAATATATTTGAATGCATGGCCGACGGAGTAATTATACTCAATCATCAGGGAAACATTGTTAGTTATAACAAGGCAGCACAGGGGGTTTTTGATTCGTTGACAAAGGAAAATATCAATAAACCTTTTAGCCGTTTGGCTGAGGTTTATCCTGAACTTCATAATTTACAGGAGAACGATGTTACAGTTAACAAAGATCTGGAAATTGGGACTGGAGATACGCATCATCATTATGATGTGAAACCGTCTATTGTTTATAACAGAACCGGCCAACCGGTTGGCCGGACTTTGATATTCAGGGATATTACAGATCGAAAACACACCGAACAACTGTTACTGAACAATCAGGACCGGCTTACCAAGCTAAATAAGACAAAAGATAAATTGTTTTCTATCATTGGACACGACCTGCGTGGCCCCATGGGTAACATTTATAATCTGGCAACGATTATTAATGAATCTTTTGACCGGCAATCTGACGAAGATAGAAAACGGATCATTAAAACGCTTTGCAATAGTTCCGAGCAGTCGTTAAAACTGATTGAAAACTTATTGGTATGGGCAAAAAGCCAGACCGGTGGCATCCAGTTTACTCCTCAGCAATTCCGTCTTAACAGCGTGGTTAAGGAGACACTGGACGTATTAAAGCCAATTGCTCTTGAAAAAAAGGTTTCTATTGAAAATACGGTATGTCCGGAAATTGGTGTTTATGCCGATGCACAGATGATTTCTTTGGTTATTCGTAATCTGGTTGCCAATGCAATAAAATATACCCGGAGAGAAGGTTTGATCAGCGTGAAGGCAATTCCCTCAGATTTGGAAATTGTGGTAGAAATAGAGGACAACGGTATTGGAATACCGGAAGAAATTATCAGAAATTTATTCAGCATCGACCGCAGCATCCGGCGAAATGGTACTGAAAATGAACCCGGAACAGGTCTGGGACTTTTGCTTTGCAAGGAATTTATCGACCAGCATAAGGGCCAGATTGGAGTCAAAAAATCATCGGAGGCAGGAACTGTGTTTTATTTTACGATTCCATCCCATTCATAACAAATTATTTTTTACGGGATTGCATTTAGGGAATTTTTCATGTGAAGGATCATATGTAAAATTTTTACCTAATCAAATACGAATCATATGAAAACAGAACTTAAACGCCGCGAGTTTTTAACATCATGTTATCAGGCAGGATTAGCCTGCTGTGCTCTTATGGTAAGCCCTAAGATTTTTGCTTCCGGAAATATGAATTTCCTGGATGAAGAGGAAATTGATCCTAAAAAGCTTGAATATTGCGGGTATAAATGTCCTGCCGATTGCCCGCTGAAAAAGGCGACGGTTGAAAATAACGTTGAATTAAAAAAGAAAGCGTACGAAACTTTTAAGATTAAGGAAAGACACGGGGTTGATTTTGACCCTGAAAAGATTTTCTGCTGGGGATGTAAAGTCTCTGATAAACCATTAGGTGTAGTTGTTAAAGATTGCACAGTACGTAGCTGTGTCATATCTAAAAAGCTTGATTGTTGTATAGAATGTGACGACCTGGTTAGTTGTAATAAGAAGTTATGGAGCGATTTTCCAAAGTTTAAAGATGCAATGATAGAAAAGCAGAAGAAATACAGAGCTTCCAAGGTAAAAGCAGATAAAGTCTGACGACCGGAAAGATAAATAATGAATAGATTACGCGAGTATATCACTACGGAGCACTGAGGCTGTTTAAAAAGTCATAGATGCGGCGTAATCCGGAACTTAACGAAGTGTTCTCACGAACGAAGTGAGTAAATTACACCGAGCGTACTGCTCTGTACTACAAGGCGGAGCGCTGAGCGTGGTCTCCGGACTACGCTCAATTTTTTACTTTTTACACAGCCTCAATTCCAGATTTTTTAGACATGTATTATAATTGTTCCATATTTTTGCTGATCCTATCCTGAATCAGCGAGTTTATATATTTCTCAATATTGGTATAGCCGTCGCCATCCTTATCCTGCAATGAGGCATCTGCTGCATCATTAGGATTCATTCTGTGGGCCTTCTCCCAGGCATCAGGTATACCATCGTTATCGCTGTCTTTGGGTGGCTCGGCAGGGCGATAGTTAGGCCATCCTCCTACTTCATTTTGCGAATTGATGATCCTGCCGGTATTGGTTTTTACCTCACGAATGAGTCGATTATCGACGGAATCCCGTTCAGGACAGATAGCACCTACCAAAGCCAGCACTTGCCGGTAAGCTTCTTCGGCAGACGTGGTTTTTACAGCAGGCACATCAAATGGCTTTTCCATGAGCGTAAAGAGGTGTCGCCCGCCAGCTTCAGATGGCGTAAACATGGAAGCCGGATTCTTAGTATAAGAAGAACGTCCTTCCACCACATCATCTTTTACAAAATATTTTACATCTGCCGTTTTACTGAGTACAATGGGAGCACGGTCGCTGCTGTTTGGTCCAGGTTTAAGATAATTGGCCACGTAATTGGCACTGAGGTGATCTCCGGTTAAACCGCTGCAAATGCCACCCCAATTATAGATAACATTGTTACGGACATCGAAGGTGGGCCAGGGTGCTTTGCCATAATTATCCCCAAGCCTTGGATTGCGTGCAATATTGTCGATCCAGAGGTTATGATGAAGGGTTAGTCCTCCGATGGCACGTACCAGAGATCCATAACCATGTTCTCCTTTTGGGTGCACACTTTTGTTAAGCGATTCGCCAATCAGGCACCATTGCACAGTTATGTTATAAATACTACCGGAAGGAGAAAGACATTCATCGATCGACCAGCTTGCCGAACAGTGGTCAAAAACTACATCATGTGCACCGTGGCCGGCGCCCATAGCATCATAGGCTTTGCCTGAAATATCGCCAGGTCTGCAACGGATAAACCGAACTATGGCGTCGTGT
>DATBXH010000374.1:0-3505 GCA_036514375.1 Bacteroidales bacterium
TGAAAATCATCCGTTTTATAAAGAGAACACTTGGCATATTGGTTACTGGGGAATCTCTTCAAATTTGACAGATAGAGCTCTTAGAGAGTCGATCAAAAATGGTTGGGGCACTCTTCTCAAGAACTTGAACTCACAACATCGGATTGCTGGAAATATTGATTATTTTAATAAACCTGCTTTCAAAATGGTATCCGGTTTCGGAATGAAAATTCATGGATACAGACTCGATCCGAGGGATGAATGAAATATATTTTTTTGTTCGCTTTATTTGCGCTTTCCATTAGTTGCCGAGCCGAGGTTTTCCGCGTAGCAATGGTAGTAATCCCTGTTTTCAATCCGATAACAAATCAACAAAATTCTGCGAACTACATTGGTCTTCATCTTTACTATCCTCTATTTAAACAAAATTCGCTTGGTGATTTAGAATCAGTTTTTTTAAATTTGGAGAAAACAAAAGCTATAGATGATAAATTTTCGGAATATACCTTTTGCCTTCGAGACAATTTGAAATTTTCGGATAAGACCCCTATATCATCGAAAGATTTCTTAGCGTCACTTAAATATTTTTCCGAAATGTATGAACATGCTTTGCCATTGAAAAGCATAGCAATAAAAGATCATCTTTGCATTTCAGTAAGTTTGCGAGTGCCTACACCGAATTTATTTAGACGTCTTACGGGCATGGCAAGTACGATTTTGAAGGCAGATCAAGTCACGGCAAATTATCCTGTTGGATACGGTCCTTATGTCATTAAGGAAAAAAGTGATAAAATCCTTGTTCTAAACTACATTGGCGAAGACCAGCCTAGATTTGACAACATTGAGTTTAGATTGGTCAAAAGCATAACGGACACAAGCGACGTCAACTTTCATGACATTAATCAACTACCTCCTTCACAGAGAGCGACAATAGGGGATAATTTTGTTACTATCAATGCTCCTACCTTAAAGGTATATACGTTAGTTATAAATCTACCCTCATTAAAGCAGCGTAAAAATATCCAGTGCGCTTTAAAGACAATTAATTGGACAGATGTGTACGGACTCGATCTCATACCTCAAAAAAAATTTCTGCCAATAATCCGAGACGTGAATGAAAAACAAATTCCAGTATCCGCTAAGGACAATATCTGCAAAAATATTGAGAAGCCAGTCACCATGCTCGTCGTTAATCTATATGATAAAAGAAGAGTCATCGATGCTTTGAAGAAGGCTAAAATTGATAAGAAATTCGATATTGTTTCTTTGGACACTACACAATTTGCCGAATGGATTTTCTCAGGAAAGCCTTATGTCGCATTAATAGCGTTTGATAGTTCTGGATCCATTTCATCTCTTGACGGCGATTTCTCGGTATATTTTGAATCTTTTTTTACAAGGAAAAATCGAATCGTAACCACCCCCATTCAGGCGATTGAGAAAAATATTGAATTGTCATTTCAACCATCGAGAACTCTTAATGAGCGAATGATATTTATGAGAAAATCGGAAGATTATCTTTTAGATAATGCCTATATTGTTCCGCTTGGCCGAGTGAATAGATTTTTTCATTTTCCGAAAAATATTGAGGTGGTCTCCTGGGCAGATTTTTTTAGTGGTTTTGTAGAAATTAATAGGATTAAGTAAGATGCCTAAGTTGCTAAAAATTTTAATTATACTTATTTTTATACTGACGACGTCAATCGGAATTGGAATTTCCTATTACCATAAACAGGTTAGCTCCATGGTAAGCTTAGTCAAAAGTGATATAGGACAAGACATTGTAAGCTCGCAACTTCTTCAGGCCCAAAGACGAATTGAAATTTTGAAACATATTGGCTTTGAAGATTTACAATTAACTTCTGCTACCCTTGCATCAAAACAGAAAGATTATTGTATATCACCGATGAACTTTCCTATACGCGTAGACAATACTGAAGTTGGAATGATCTCTGATTGTCCTAAAGCAAAGACGATAATTCGTTTTCTCTTTAGTTCAAATATATTTACTACCGGTATTTGCGCAATCATTTTAATGATTGGTTTTTCCATAACCTTACCCCTCTACCAGTATCGAAAAAGTATTCGCTCATTTATTTCGGAATCTACAGAGCGGGGTTATGCCATGCTGTATGATACCGAGCCTTCAGATGCTGTTGTGGCCGAAATTCAAGCAGTTTTTAAATCTATGCATATCGCAAAATCGAAAATTGATCAGTTGGAATTCGAAAATAAAAAATCCAAGGCGTTAACACAATTGGCACGCCAAGTAGCTCATGATATTCGCTCTCCCCTTTCGGCTCTAAATATTGCCTCTAGCATTTTGAAAAACATCACCGAAGAAGAGAAAGCTCTTATTAAAAATGCAACATGCAGAATTAACGAAATCGCAAATGACCTATTGAAAGAAAAATCCTCTTCTAAATTTTATGGGGAGTCTTCTGGAGGCGAATCCGTATCAGAAGTACTTATGAATATTGTTTCCGAAAAAAGGCACCAATATATTAATCGATCTGAAGTAAAAATTGAAGCTCAGGTCGAAGGTAACCCGCTTGCACCTTGTTCAATAAACAATTCTGAATTAAAAAGGGTCCTTTCAAATTTGATTAATAATTCGGTTGAAGCCATCAAGGCCAGCGGCACAGTAAGTGTGAACTTGAAAACATTCGAATCCATGTATCAACTGACTATTTCGGATGACGGGGTTGGCATTCCCAAGGATATTTTGAATAAAGTTGGACTCGAAGGATTTTCTTTTGGAAAGTCAAATTCAGAAAGTGGCAGCGGCCTAGGTGTATCCAGCGTAAAAAAGCTAGTTGAATCGAAAGGTGGAAATTTTCTTATTCAAAGCAAAGAAGGAATAGGCACAATGATTACTCTCAATATGCCGTTTGCCCAAGCTTAATATCGCCGTATTAGCCCGCAAACATTATCCCTAGATTTTAGAACCTGACCGGAATCTCCAAACAGCGTTTTGCTCCTTCGAAAAGCTTTGGAAGATATCATTTCCATAAATAAAAGAACTTGCGGCGTAAAGGGCTGAAAATGCAGCCCAGGGCTTCAGATAAGGCAGAAAAAGCCGGTTATTCCTCCGGCTTCCTTACATATCTAAAAAATGCTAGCAATACTATTAGCAAGAGCCTTCTGAAGCTCTGGCGCGGCCTCATTAAATTCCAAGTTCACCTTATTCGCAGAACTCAAAACTCGAGTTTGATATATCTTCCAATTTGATTTTTCTGAATACGTAGAAACAACGCCGCCACTTGTTCCGGATTGATTGTAGTGCATGGCTGTGTTTTGAACTTTTACCTTTCCGCCAGCTTTTTCTTTGATTTGGACGTCGGTGATTACGCTAAAATTAACATCCTTCACTAGAGAGTCCGCCACAACTGCGGCGATGCCACCAAGAATTCCTGCGCCAACAATCGCTTTATCACTTCCGCCTGCAACGTAGGCGGCACCGGCACCGATTGCTACGCCCTCCATTCCGTAGCCTTTGTAAACTGCGGCTTCTGCGGCGTTCGGA
>DATBXH010000375.1:0-2839 GCA_036514375.1 Bacteroidales bacterium
CCACCCGACGAAAGGGAAGGCGAAGACAGTGCCTATGAAGAATCAACCGACAAGGTAAAACAGTTCTGGAAAAAGATGATGAACGAACATGGTACACCAAAAAAATACCAGAACAATATTATTAATCGTTTTAAAAAAGCAGACAGTCCCGAAATTATTATTGTGGTTGACAAACTTCTGACAGGTTTTGACGAACCCAAGAATACAGTTTTATACCTTACACGAAACTTACAAGGCCATACATTATTACAGGCAATTGCAAGAGTAAACCGTGTTTACCCCGATAAAGATTACGGTTACATAATTGACTATTATGGAGTAATTGAAAATTTGGACGATGCATTGGAACTGTATTCCTCCTTTGTCGATTTTGATAACGACGATTTGTTAGGAACAATGGTCAATATTAACGAGGAGGTTAAAAAACTGCCTCAAAAATATTCCGAGTTGTGGGATATTTTTAAAACAGTATCAAATAAAAGAGATGCTGAAGCATACCAGGTACTCTTGAAAGATGAAGCACTAAGGGTTATATTTTACGATAAGCTCGCAACATTTGCTAAAATTCTAAAACTTGCATTTTCTTCAGTTGATTTTCATAATAATACCGACGAGAAAATCATAAACCGGTATAAAGATGATTTGGCTTTCTTTATAAAACTCAGAACGGCTATAATACAGCGTTACTCAGATGCTGTCGATTACAAAGTTTACGAAGGTCAAATTCAAAAATTAATTGATACACACATACAATCAGAAGGAGTAGAAACTATCACGGAATTGGTGAATATTTTTGATAAAGAAAAGTTTCAGCAAGAGGTCGAAAACACATTGGGTAAAGCAGCAAAAGCCGATAAAATTGCAAGCCGCACTGCTAAGCACATTTCTGAAAAAATGGACGAAGACCCTGCATTTTATAAGAAGTTTTCACAAATGCTGAAAGATGTTATAAATGATTATGAAAACAAGCGTATTACTGAAGCACAATATCTAAATAAAGTCAAAGATATTATGGATTCGGTATTATCTCACACCGATTCTGATATACCCTCAGTACTCCAAAATACGGATGTTGCAAAGGCATTTTATGGAATATCAAACGAAGAATTACAAAACAAATTCAACGATATAGTTACGAGTAAACAAATTGCTGCAAATGCAGCATTGGCAATTGATGATATCATTCAAAAACTTCTTAAAGTCAATTGGCAAAACGAAGTAGATATATCAAAAAAAATGGTACATCAGATTGGCGATTATATAATTGATGAAGTTCGCGATAAATATAATTTGCAAATGAATTTCGAAGAGATAGACAATATTGCCGAACGCTGTGTTGAAGTTGCCAAAATCCGTTATAAGAAATGACAGAAGTATTACAATTCGGTTCAAAACAAATTGAATTTAAACTAAAGTTTTCAGAACGTAAAACTTTGGGAATAACGGTGAACCCTGACTTATCGGTATTAGTTCAAGCCCCGTTGAATACTCCTTTAGAAATAATTAAGGAAAAGCTTAAAAAAAGAGCTCCCTGGATAATACAGCAACAAAGCTTCTTTTTGTCTTTTCAACCTAAAACACCAGCTCGTAAATTTGTTAATGGTGAATCACACCTTTATCTGGGCAGAAATTACCAATTAAGAATAATTCAAAGTAATATAGAATCGGTAAAAATCAGAGGTAAATATATAGAAGTTGCGACCACCCAAAAAGAAAAGGTTAAGCTCTTAATGAATGAATGGTATATAAATAATGCAAAAGTGAAGTTTCATTCAATTGCTCAACCTCTAATTGAAACTTTTAAAAAATATAAAATCGAACCTTCATCAATAGTTCTCAGAGAGATGCCGACCCGTTGGGGTAGTTGCACACCAAAGGGGAAAATAATACTTAACCCGGAATTGATAAAAGCACCTAAAGGTTGTATAGAATATGTTATAATTCATGAACTCTGTCATTTAATTCACCACAATCATACCCAGAAATTCATTGACCTTCAAACCAAAGAAATGCCCGATTGGGAAAAATGGAAAATGAAACTAGAACGGTTGTTAGCATAAACCTTAAATACTATTTCCCTTTACATAAATGGAAGTATACCAATGTATATATAAAACTTATTCTCAATTTATTAACACTGCTTGACATTGGTTAATTAATGAAATAGATTTGTGCATATAAATCGCATATTATTATGGCAAAAACAAAAACAGTTGAACATAGCAGAAGTGCTAAAACAGGTGAGTATGTTACAAAGGAATATGCTAAAAAGCATCCATCCACAACTGTAACAGAAAGGGACAAAATTAAACCTAAGAAAAAATAATATAGGTTTATGACTGTGCAAAGAGGTATTATCAGTAGTAATACCTCTTTTATTTGATGGGCTCATGAAGGGCTCAATTGGCTCACAATGGGTTCATAATTGACTCAAACTTTATCACCGACATATCCGAAGAGATTTTCCCCGACACGTCGGGGAAAATACATAACGCCAAATACTACACATTTTATCGTGATGTAACAATCGCTATAAAGACTAAAAAGGCTATCATTCCTAGCACAAGAATAATTTCGCTCCATTTCCAGGTTTCTCCCCCAGGCTTAGGATAAAAAAGGTTCACAAAATCTGAGAATATTTGTTTCATATTTTCATTCAATAACTTCAAAGCAAACCCCGGTAATATCAAATATATCTCCAAATTCAGTATGCTTTGAATCCATATAGCAGTAAATCATTTTATCCGAATTATCAGAAAGTGTAATTCTAACTTTAATCCATCTTGCTAGTGCTCCTAATAGCACATCTTCAATGTCATCTAAAAATTGGAGTAAATCT
>DATBXH010000376.1:0-8965 GCA_036514375.1 Bacteroidales bacterium
AAATCAGGAGTTAAATACCCAATTAATAGCTAGAAGAATTTTTAACAACAAAACTATAGAATCAAATATTCCATTTGAAGTTGAGAATATTTTATTGGATTTAATCGATATCAAAGTATTGAATAAACCAACCAAATTAGCCAAGCGAAGGTGTGAAAGTTGCAAAAAAATAACATGGATTCAAGGAGACTGCCCAGAGTGTGGTAATCCCTTGTTTATTGAGGGAAGTTATATTGATATCAACCTAAACGAAAAGCATACTCTTGATTTTGTTTATAATCAAATAAAAAGCATTTCCAGTTTCAAAATAAGTAAAATTAAAAAACAGATTAATAAGGTTAATTATAATTTGTTTGACATTATTGATAACGATGAGAATACATTAAGTGTTTTTGTAACATTTAGCAATATTCCTCTGAATATTATTGAACATTATGAACAAGCAGGGAATCCTTTATTAATCATTTTAGTGAAATATAAAGATGCTCTCCATAAAGACGTTGTAGGAAAAGGTTTTGAGTGTATCGATTTAGCAGAATTGTATGCTCTTAAGGAAAATCCCAATGAAATAAAATTTATTTATGAAAAAGCTCTGAATAGTCAGAAACAAAGGTGGGAAGAAAAAATAGTAGAAATAGGATACAATTCATATAATCGACTGTTAAACAAACCTGCAACTTATGGCGATCAAAACTTTGAAGTAGATATATATAATATTCTACACGAATTATTTCATATTGGAGATAGATTAGGAGGAAATTTTACAGGTGTAACTGCACCAGATGGTATAGCTATGATATCAAATAGGGCAGCTCCTGCACAAAGGTATTGTTTTGCTTGGGATTGTAAATATAGTACCTCTTCAAATGGTTATCAATTAAACGATGCTCCTGAAAAGCACAGAAAGTATATAAATATTCTAAATAGAAATGATAAAGTTATTTTTTATGGAGGCTTAAAAACCTATGCTATCATTTCTCAAAATATGAACATTAAAAAGTACAAAACTTTTTATGAAAAGCTGGTTTATCGATTTCGATGGAAAGGAAATATTGTTTTCATTCAAGAACAAGTAATTCTTGATATTTACAAGTTTTATAAAGATAATTCATCAACTTTTTTAAATGACCCAAGTGGATTTTATATGCCAGTTTTTAGGCTTTTAAGAAGTATTTGGAAAAGGGATTCTGGAAATTTTCCCGAAATCACAATGAAAAGAATCGATGAATTTTATAAAGAGGTTCAAAGTAACTATAATGGCTCAATAATTAAGTTTAAATTTAATAGAAGTGAATTTGATTGATTTGATAATATCAAGATTTAACAGAAAACTATACAAAAGAATTGCACAGATGGACTTATACGTTATCTGTAGTCAATAATAATTTATCATCTTAGTCATACATAAAAGTCTTAAATGGCAATGAATCAAGTTGAAATACCAAAGTCTCATCGTAATGAATGGAAGTCCAAACGTGATTTTGAAGATTTGATACAAAATTTAGGCTTGTACATGCCATTTGGCTGGGCAATTTGTGATTATGGAATAGATGGACAAGTTGAAATTACGAGACCTATAAAAGATAGTGATAGTTTTAGTCCGGAAAGTAAGTTTTTTCTAATTCAACTTAAGGCTCAAGAGAAAATCAGAATTTTCAAGAAATTCGTTTCTTTTTCAATTCCAGTTAAAAAGGTTATTCAATGGTACAGTGCAAATTTGCCAGTTATGTTCATATTGTATGATCTAAAGAATAAAGTATTCTATTCTATTTGGATTGACGAGCGGTTGATAGCTACTTTGGAGAACACAAATTCAACTTGGGTAAATCAAAAAGAAATTACACTCAAGATTCCTCTTGAAAATAATTTTTGCAACTATACATTAGATACAATCAGAGATTATGTTTTGCATTGGAAAGTTCCGATAAAGGGAATTATCCAACCAGGTCTTTATTTTGAACTAAAAGAGAGATGCAATGAAAACCTTATTTCTTACAATGAATTAACTAAATCATTCAATTTTGAATCAGTAAATAATTCACTGGAAACTTTAAATAATCAGATAGAGCAAGCTATTTATCGAATTGTAATAACAGGTCCATCGAGGGTTGGCAAGAGTTCCTTAATCAACGCTCTCTTACGAAGAAGGGATATTTCTCCTACAGGGATATTTCAAACTACTGGAGTTCCTATTCAAATACTTCCAGGGAAATCGGATTTGATAAAGATATCATTTAAAGATGGCTCTGCCATTAATAAAGACTTCTCTAAAACAGTTATTGAAAGCTATGCATCTCAATCAAAAAATGAAGACAATAAAAAGGAAGTAGCACTTATAAGCATATACCTAGTCAATAGACAATTAGAACATGGCGTTTCATTTTTCGATATTCCAGGGCTCGATGATCCTGATGATAATATTTGTAACTACACATGGAGCACAGTAACAAAAGCAAATGCAATACTTTATTTAATTGATGCTTCACCCTTTGAGAATGGTGGTTACATATTTAAAAATGAATACAAAAAACATATACTTGAGTTAGGTCAAACATTAGATAAAATATTTTTAGTATTTACTAAAATTAATGCTCTTTCTGGAAATAAGTTACCACTACTTCAAGAACGGGTTATTCAGGATTTGAAAAAATATAACCTATTTGATAAAGTCTCAGGGAAAATCTATTTTTTAAGTGCAGAGGAAAGTTTAGAAATTCGATTAAAAAAAAAGAAAGGAAATGATTCCGTCCAAAAGCTAGAAGAAGACATTTGGGCCTATTTATTAAAGGAGAATAAAGTAGGATTAGCTAATCTGAACTTTATAAATAGAGATCTTATCAATTCAATTAAAGATTTTGAAGGCATATTAAATGCTCGACTTTTTGATAATGAAAAGAGAGGTAAATTAAACGATGCTATTGAGACTGTTAAAGTTAGAATTCCCGACTTAACAAAACTATATTTCAAAAGAGAAGAAGAATTTAGAAAAGGTATTTCAAGGTTTATAGAAAATCACAAACACAATCTACTATCCGAACTTGAAAAATACTTGAATTCATTTCCCATACATTCAGATCTACCTGGCAAGAAAGAAATACAAAATTATCTTTCACAAGGAGGGCATAAAACATTACAACAAACAAACATTGAATATGCTCATCAAGTAAATATGTTAAAGGATATGATTGATAATTGGATCGAAGAAAATCTTAAGCAAGTAAGAGAGATTCTAACGGGTAATTCAGAACAAAAAGTCGTTGATTTTTCTGAATTAGAAAAATTTGATCTTCCTACTATTGATTTATCTACCTCTTTTGGGGTGGGAATATTTACAAGTATTGTTGGACTTATAGTTTACGCTCCCGCTGCATTATTAGTGGGTCTAGCTGGTTTCTTTGGAAGCTTGCTAATGTCTGCAGATGAAAGAAGAGCAAAAAGGATTGATAATATTATGAATAGCGCTAGAAAATGTTATCAAGAACAATTCAAGAAAATAAATGAAGCTTACATGGATTTAGTTAAAGAACATTCTAAATTAATTATTGACTACGCAAATAAAAAAATCAAATTGTTTTTTTCTGATCTTCAAAATCAAATGTCCCACCTTGGCAATAAGATTTCAGAAGAAGAACTTGAGCAATATAAAGTATCATTCGGAAAAATTACAGAACTTAGAAATAGCATTAATAAACTTGACGAAGAAATAATTAGTTGGTATAATTCTATTAAATAAGTTATGAATGAATCTCAGAAACTTTTGTCTTGTTGGCATAAATTAGAACATTTTAGCCCGGCATCAATTCCAAAAGAAAAAAATACTGAGGAATTAACCTCAATTCTTCCATGGGCGCTTCCATCCAAAGCTTCATCTGAAGATAAAACAATAGAATACACGATCTACCTTGGAGTTTTTAATTCTTTACTTATAACTGAATTTATAAAAAACTTCTTTAAAGATGATTCTGAAGAAATTAATCCTATAAACAATAATATATGCTTTGCCTCATTAAAAGTTGATATAGAAGGGAATTACGTTATTAATTCACTTGGCATTTCAACTCTTACTTGGGCGCTTGCTCAGTTAGAAAAGAAAAAGATCGATAAAGAAAATTGGGCTCAAGCTTTTAAAAAAATTCAAGATGATTTAATCGCGGATTTAGAATATGATTTAACCGGAAAATTATCTTTCGAATCCTTATCAACAATCCAAACTAAAATAATTTATGCTATGGATTGGAGTGTGAGCCCTGATACTAAAATAGTTTATAAAAAAATTGAAAAGTTTATTCCCAAAAAAAAGAAATCAAATGAGGATAAAAATAATGCAGAACTACTTAATAGTTTTTTCATTGACGATTTGGAGAAAATAATCACTCTCTGGAATAGTAAGGACAAGGACACTGCATTTAGTAATTATATAAAAGGAGCATTAAATCAAATTGGCTCAAGAACTGATTTATCAATTAACCCTGGCATTCTAAAGAAAGAATTAACCCCTAATAACTATCCCGATGGCTGTTGGGCATCTACACATACATTGAGTTTA
Source organism: Bacteroidales bacterium (assembly GCA_036514375.1). GTDB lineage: Bacteria > Bacteroidota > Bacteroidia > Bacteroidales > JAAUTT01 > JAAUTT01. Next base: position 4,547 of record DATBXH010000376.1, read on the forward strand.
ATGCAGCAATATGCTGTTAATACAATTTTCAACAATCTATCAAAAAGCAAGAATGGCGACATCCTTTCCGTAAATGGTCCTCCAGGTACAGGCAAAACTACATTGCTGAGGGATTTAGTTGCAGCAATAATTGTAAACAGGGCAAAGGCATTATCAAGGATAAAAGAACCTCATTCTGCATTTAGAAAAATTGGCGAACTTGAAACAGAAGGGGATTTTAAACCATTTATTTACTCTTTAGATGACAATCTTTGTCAATCTGGCATTGTAATCGCTTCCTCAAATAATGGAGCCGTTGAAAACGTATCAAAAGAGCTCCCATTAAAAAAAGAGGTAAATCCTTACCAAAACTCTATTGGGTATTTTCGTACAGTTGCAGAAAATTGTTTGGATAATGATTATTGGGGTTTAATCACAGCTGTTTTAGGTAATAAAGAAAATCGGAATTACTTAGTATCCAATCTCTGGTTCAATTCCGATGATTCTATACAAGACTTAAGGAATTTTCTTAGAAACCAAACTGCAAGTATAAGCGATTGGGAAAATGCAGTACAAAAATTCAATGTAAAACTTAACGCAGTTGAAGACGAAAAACAGAGGCTAGCACAATGCGAAAGTGACTATGTCAGTTTTATTGACTATATCAATAAATACCAAACTGCTTTCTTGGATTTACAAAATATTAAAGAAGAGAAAGATAAAGTAGATAGAAACAGGCAAATTGCTATAAACGAGAATGTTCGACTAAAATCTCAAAAGGATGAGATTTTTAAAGAATTATTGGTAATAAAAAGTACTAAGCCCAATTTTTTCATCTATTTATTCAATAGAACATTACGTAGACAATATAAATCAGCATATCAAACCATATTATCTGCCTTAAATAGCATACAATCAAAGATCAAAGACAATCAGGTTAATCTTGATAACATAGAAGTAAAAATCATCCACTTAGAAAAGCAGTTGCAGGAAAGTACAAACCTTGTAAACGCACTTGAACAAAAATGTAAATTGCTTGAGGTAAAAGTAAAAGAAGCACAAGAAGAACTAAAATCAAATTTTGCTGATAATACTTATTGGCAAAACATCGATAGCAAAGAAACTCAGGAAGGATGTCCTTGGTATTCTACTGCACTTAAGAAGTTGCAATCCGAATTGTTTATTTCTGCATTATCATTACATGAAACCTTTATTCTTTGTGCTAATTCAACATCCCAAAGAGTAAGCACAACCTTATCCGCATTTTTTAATTATTTGGGAGGCAACTATCAGCTACCACACAATCAAGTAAAAGCTTTATGGGATGTGTTCTTCTTGGTCATACCCGTAGTTTCAACGACTTTCGCTTCGGTTCAAACAATGTTGAGGGACCTTAAAGAACAAGATTTACCTTGGCTATTTATCGACGAGGCAGGCCAGGCTGTTCCACAAGCTGCCGCAGGAGCTATTTGGAGATCAAAAAGGGTTGTAGTGGTCGGTGATCCCCTTCAGATAGAACCGGTTGTTACAATACCCGATTCTATAACCAATAATATGCGTGAGTATTTCAGTTTGGATCGTCAAATTGTTAATTCTGAATTATCAGTACAATCTTTTGCTGATAGAATCAACCCTTTGGGGATATATTTGACTGACGAAGCGTCTCCTAAATGGGTAGGGATTCCACTAAGGGTACATCGGCGCTGTCTAAACCCAATGTTTAGCATTTCAAACAAAATAGCATATGACAATAAAATGGTATTGTCAACAAATATACCCACTACAATAAAGGTTCGGTTTAATAATGCATTTATTCATACAATTGGCGCGGTTGATGGAAGACATTGGGTAAATGAGCATGGAAAGAAGGTATTGGAAATATTGAAAGATGAAATTGAATATTCAAAAGGTTTTCCAGATGTCTTTGCAATTACACCATTCTCCGAAATAAGATTCAAACTTAAAGGTCTGTTATTCAATCCTGTTTTACAAGAAGTAAGAAGGTATGATTCGCGTATTACATACGAAGATGTTAGCGAATGGATAGATTCTCATATCGGAACTGTTCATACCTTTCAGGGAAAACAAGCAGAAGGTGTAATTCTATGCCTTGGTTTAGACCAAAAAACAAAGGGAGCAGCAAATTGGGCCTCAAATAAACCCAATTTACTTAATGTGGCATTAACCAGGGCTAAATATCGGTTTGTCGCTATTGGTGATGAGAACATTTGGTTAAATGTCAGGTATTTCAATGAATTAAGTAAACTGAGATGAATTCAAATAATAATGGAGCAATCAGTGCATTAAAAGGGTATCGAAAACAATTTCTCTATACTCTTCAGAGAATCTTGTGCTATAATGAAATTGAAACCGAGTTTAGACCTGAAGGCAAATACGAAGATTTAGATATCTATGGCACCAACGGTGTAATTGAAGTTATCCAGGTTAAAGCCTTATTGTCTAAAAAGCTTACTTTAAAAGATATTTTAGACTCGAAAACAGAAAATTCATTCCTGCTACGAACAATCAAGGCTTTTTCCAGTAATCATAGTCCAATCATTAAGCTTGTCTCATTTGGTGAAGTCAATGACGACATAAAACAGCTTAGCCATGGAAATTATTCGCCTGCTTTAATTACAAAACTTAAAGAACTTAAATTAAAAGATGCTGACATTAAACTACTTCAAAATCATTTCAAATGCGAGTTTGTAGAAGAAAAAAAAGTTGAAGAAAGTATTAAAACAGCAATTGAAAGTTGGGGTAACTTTATAGATAGTTCGATCATCATAGATCTTTTAGTTTATTGGATTTATTGTGCTGCAGAAAAACAGATTATTGTTAAGGTTAATGAATTTAGGCAACAGGTTGAGAAAATTGGACAATACCAAATAGGCCGGTTAAACTTTAATGAACAATATGGAACCATAATAAGACCGCTAAATTATAATCTTGAAAAAGAAGACCAGCAAATATTAAAATCTGATTTCTATAAAGGTATCTCTGCTTCATTTAAACATATTCTGGCCGATATCGATGTCAAACGATTTGATAAGCTTTCAGCTATAAATAATAAATATCAAAAATCTAAAATTGTTTTTATACACGGGGCATCCGGACAAGGGAAAAGCACTTTGGCATATAGATATTTAGCTGAATATTGTAATGAAAATACAGTTTTTGAGATAAAATTATCTAATGACATTCTTAAAATCTATAAAACTATAAATGCATTAGAAAGCATAGCTCAAGGAATTAGATTTCCTATTACTTTGTACATTGATGTTGTTCCAGGAAGTTCAGAATGGATAAATTTAATATTTGAACTTGCATCCAAAATAGATTTTAAATTCTTGGTGACTATTCGTTCAGAAGATTGGAATTCCACTCAAATTAAGTTAGGAGATAAATTTCAATTCGATGAGTTGGAACTCACTTTCGAAAAAGATGAAGCAGAACAGATTTATACTTCACTAAATACTGTTAATCCTGACTTAAAATATATTGATTTTGAAGATGCTTGGAGAAGCTTTGGAGAGCATGGCCCTTTATTGGAATTTGTTTATTTGATTACTCAAAATGAAAGTTTATCGACAAAATTAAAATCACAGATTTTTACCATTTGGAATGACGATACTAATACCGGCAATCAAAAAATAAAGCTATTGAGATATATAACACTGGCCGATAGCTTTAGCTCCAAAGTTAGGTATAAAGAACTGGCCAAATTTCTTAATATCGATAATCTGAGTTTTTTAGTTGAACTTTTACAGAAAGAGTACTTAATAAAACTAACAGACGACAAAACATATATCACAGGATTACACCCAGTTCGTTCCGAAATAATTAAAGATATACTATTCGATAATGAAACTCATATTGTCTCTGAATATATACTGGACTCATTGAATTTCATAGCAGATAATACTCTTTTTAACTTTTTACGCTTTGCTTTCCGACAGGCAAATCTTTCTTCTGACATATTACTGGAAACACTTAAAAAGATAAATCCAAATTCATGGCAATTTTACTATTGGATTACAAAAAGCTTTCTTTGGAAGGGTATTGATGATTATGTAAATCAAAATATTAGTACTCTGAATAAAATCTACAATGATTATCAAAAGGGTTGGCTTATTGTTATAGATTTTGATTTTTCTGGTCTTATCGAAGAGGGTGGTTTAATGGGGAGTTCTGACCTTTTTAGTGAAGAACAGAAGAAATATGCAAAGGCTATAAATTCAGAACTTTCTCCCAAAGCAAATATTTACAAGTATTGTAAAGAATGGCTTCATAGTATCAAACAAATAGAGTTGAGTGCAGATGACAATGACGAGTGGCAAGCATTTTCTCATTTTCTATTTTGGCTCCACTACTTTGAAATAAAGGATGTCAAAATCAATTTTAGTAATTTAGATTTTGACATGTATTTGCAGGATTTGA
>DATBXH010000377.1:0-2093 GCA_036514375.1 Bacteroidales bacterium
AAACCTGAAGCCACAAACACATTCCATTGCACATCATGTATATATCGAAACATACGGATGTCAGATGAATGTAAATGATAGTGAAATAGTCATGTCTATTTTAAAACAACAAGGGTATGAGCATACATCAGACATGAAAAAGGCCGGTTTAATCCTTGTAAACACCTGTTCCATCCGCGAAAATGCAGAACAAAGAGTACGTGGACGATTGGATGTATTTCGCCTGCTAAAAAAGCAAAAACCATCGCTGTTAATAGGAGTTATTGGTTGTATGGCAGAACGGTTAAAAGAAAATCTTCTGGAGGAAGAACGTATGGTAGACATTGTGGTTGGACCTGATGCTTATCGCGACCTGCCAAAACTTGTCCAACAGGCTGGTACAGGGCAAAAATCTATCAATATTTTGCTTTCTCGTGAGGAAACTTATGCCGATATAAGTCCCGTCCGCATGGATGAGAATAAAATTTCGTCATTCGTCTCTATTATGAGAGGGTGTAACAACATGTGCGCCTACTGTGTGGTTCCTTATACACGTGGAGGAGAACGTAGCCGCGACGCACAAACCATTTTAAGGGAAGTACGCGAATTAATCGATATGGGTTATCGTGAAGTCACCTTACTTGGACAAAATGTAGACTCCTACCACTGGACGGATGTATACACCAACGACACAATAAGTTTTGCACGATTACTAGGACTGGTAGCTCAGCTTGACCCTAAACTCAGGGTGAGGTTTTCGACATCTCATCCAAAAGATATGAGTGACGAGGTGCTATATACTATGGTAAAATATCCTAATATTTGCAAGAGTATACACCTTCCGGCACAATCCGGCAGTACAAGATTGCTCAATATGATGAACCGGGGTTATACCCGCGAATGGTACCTCGAACGAATTGAAGCTATAAAAAGAATCATTCCTGAATGTGCCATTTCAACTGATATTATTGCAGGTTTCTGCTCCGAGACCGAAGAAGATCACCTTCAGACTCTCTCGCTAATGCAAGAAGTAAAATATGACTTTGCTTTTATGTTCAAATATTCGGAGCGTCCTAAAACCTTTGCCCAACGTAAATATACAGACGATGTACCCGAAAAAATTAAAAATAAACGGCTGCAGGAGATTATTAACTTACAGACGGCTTTATCAGAAAAATCGAAAAAAGAAGATGTTGGAAGAACATTTGAAGTATTAGTTGAAGGAGTCTCAAAGAAATCTAAAAATCAATTATTTGGCCGGACCTCTCAAAACAAAGTCGTTGTATTTCCTCAAAAAAACTTTTCGGTGGGTCAATATGTTAATGTAATAATAGAAAATTGCACTTCGGCAACTCTTATCGGTAACGTAATATAAGCCAGCTATATGAGCGATAAAATCAAGGAATTCAGGGATTACAGGGCGATGATGAACGAACGTATTTTAGCCAAAGACAATCTCGTATTAAAACGTCTTTTCAACCTCGACACAAACACTTATATGGACGGCGCACTCGATGCCAAAACCAAGGAAATGCTTGGCCTGGTTGCATCAATGGTACTTAGGTGTGACGATTGCATTAAATATCACTTGGAAAAATGCTTTGAGAAAGGCACTTCGACCGACGAAATTATGGAAATCTTCTCGGTCGCAAATATTGTTGGCGGAACTATTGTCATCCCCCATACCAGGAGAGCACTGGAATATTGGGACGAGCTTATAGCCTCAAAAAATATCTGAAAAGACAATTTTTGGGTTAGATTATACCTTTTCAGATAGGGTACAATCCTTACAAGGGATCAATACGTAAAAATCACTCGGAAAAATGCAGTTAAATCATTAATTTCGAGTTGAAAACCATCGACTTTATCTGACTAGCCATGAAAACATCAAAGAAAATCAGGTTTATCCTGATAGTTGTAGTGCCTCTCCTTTTCTGCGTTTCGCTCATAAATTATTCCGACACAGACGATCCGAGGATTGAAAAAATTATTCGTCAATTTAATACCTTCCGGGTCAATTATAAACAACAAAAAATTTATCTGCACACCGACAAAGACACTTATATGGCAGGCGAAACCATGTGGATAAAAGCCTATTTAATAGACGCATCCTT
>DATBXH010000378.1:0-3187 GCA_036514375.1 Bacteroidales bacterium
AACAAGCCACAAAGTTTGCGCCTGCCCCGATGCAAGGAGGTAACCCGCCTTCAGGGAAAAGCGAGGATTGTCTTTACTTGAATATATGGACTCCTTCGAAGTCGGCCGATGAAAAAATTCCGGTTATGGTATATATTTATGGTGGTGGATTTAGTGGTGGTAGTACTTCTGATCCCTGGATTAGCGGTGAAAAGCTAGCCCGCAGAGGAATTGTATTAGTTAGTATTGCTTACAGGGCCAACCAGTTGGGGTTTTTGGCGCATCCTGAATTAAGTGCTGAAAGCCCACACCATGTTTCCGGAAATTATGGGTTGTTAGATCAGATTGTAGCATTAAAATGGATACAAAAGAATATTACAGCCTTTGGCGGCGATCCCAATAAAGTAACCATTTTTGGCGAATCAGCCGGAGCTATTTCTGTGAGTATGTTATGTGCATCACCTCTGGCTAAAGGTTTGTTTCACGGCGCTATTTCGCAAAGCGGAGGTTCATTTGGACCAACACGTCCAACTACTTATCCGGGGGAAAACATGAAAACATTGCAGCAGGCAGAGAATGACGGTAAAACTTATTTAGAAAAAGCCGGTGTTTCCACTGTGGCAGAACTACGAAAAATAGAAGCCGACAAACTCCCTTCGGGATGGGGCTTATCTGGTGGCTGGCCAATTGTTGATGGTTATGTAATTTCCGACGACCAATATAAATTATATGAAGCAGACAAATTCAATGACATTCCTGTTTTAATAGGATATAATTCCGACGAAGGGGCAAGTTTTACCTGGGTAAAATCTACGGATGAATTTATTTCAGGTGTAAAAGCACGATACGGTAAGTTTGCTGATACGCTGCTAAAAGCCTATCCACTCGATTCAAACCGGATAACAAAGACTGCCCGTGATTTGAACCGTGATGCGGCTTTTGGCTGGCAAACCTGGAGTTGGGCAAAGCTTCAATCAGAAAAAGGCAAATCAAAAGTTTATTATTATTATTTCGATCAACACCCCGATTATCATAAAGATTCTCCTAAATATGGATTTGGCTCGCCCCACGCACAAGACGTCTCTTACGTTTTTCAACATTTAGATACGGCTAATCGCGAACTCACAAAATCCGACTTCGAGATTTCTGAGACAATGGCCACTTACTGGACAAATTTTGCTAAATATGGCAATCCAAATGGTAAAGGAGTGCCGGAATGGCCATCTTTTAGCGATGCTAATCCTGCAGTGATGTATTTTAGTCAAACCCCGCATATAGGGGTTGTTCCTAGCGAAAAATCACTAAAAGTATTAGATGCCTATTTCAAATGGAGACGTTCCCCTGATGGTAAAGCTTGGGCAAAATAATTTATAGTTTGATGAAATCAGGAAGCTAATCGATATTAAAATTCTAATAAGGTAACGAAATGGGCATAGTGAAAAAAATAAAACATAATCGTATGAAAGTTAAAGTATTACTTATCATGTTTTGCGTGTTGGTCAAGCTAGATTTATCGGCTCAAACAAGCTATAACGTTATTATAAAGGAAGATAAAGAACCTGTTGAATCCGGCAAATTTAAACCAACTTGGGAGTCTCTTCAACAATACCAGGTACCGGAATGGTTTCGTAACGCCAAATTTGGTGTCTGGGCTCATTGGGGTCCACAATGCCAGCCTGAGCAGGGTGATTGGTATGCCCGTGGCATGTACGAAGAAAACAGTGCCTATTACAAATGGCATGTTGAACATTACGGACATCCCTCTAAATTTGGGTTTAAGGATGTTATTCATGACTGGAAAGCCCAGAACTGGGATCCGGATAAACTCGTCGCTCTTTATAAAAGGGCTGGCGCCCAGTATTTCTTTGCGATGGCCAACCATCACGACAATTTTGATTTGTGGGACAGCAAATACCAGGAATGGAATTCAGTACGTGTAGGCCCGAAGAAAGACATCGTTACAGGTTGGGCAAATGCAGCAAGGAAATATGGCATCCCCTTCGGATTGAGCGTACATGCCTCTCATGCCTGGACATTCTACGAAACAGCACAACATGCTGATACTTGCGGAATTTATAAAGGAATACCCTATGATGGCAAGCTCAACAAAGCGGATGGGAAGGGTACTTGGTGGGAGGGCCTGGATCCTCAGGAACTGTATGCCCAAAACCATGAATTAAGCAAAGGTTGGAACTGGGAGTGGGGCGCTGGGGTCACCACGCCTTCGCAGGAATACTGCGAAAAATTTTACAACCGCACCATGGACCTCATCAATAAGTATAATCCCGACTTGCTTTATTTCGATGATACAGCCTTGCCACTTTACCCTGTAAGCGATGCAGGATTAAAGCTTGCGGCTCACTATTACAACCATAATATGGCAACTCACCAGGGCAAACTGGAGGCCGTACTGTTTGGAAAAGTTCTGACGAATGATCAGAAAAAATGCATGGTATGGGATGTAGAGCGTGGAGCTCCCGATAAGATGCAGGACTTACCCTGGCAAACCTGTTCCTGTATTGGCGACTGGCATTACAACCGATGGAGATACGATGCCAACAGCTACAAATCGTCTAAAGAGGTGATATTGATGCTGGTGGACATTGTCAGCAAAAATGGGAATTTATTGCTGAATATCCCGGTTCGCGGCGATGGAACAATTGATGAGAAAGAGGTTGTTATTGTAAAAGGTATAACAACGTGGATGGACATTAACAAAGAAAGCATTTTCGATACACGGCCGTGGAAAAAATTTGGAGAAGGGCCATCGGTTGAAGAAGTAAACCCATTACACGGGCCTGGTTTCAATGAGGGGAAAAGTAGATTTTGTAATAAGGACATTCGTTTTACACAAAAAGGCAATGTTATTTATGTTACTGTACTTGGCGTCCCCTCAGAAGATGTTAGTATAAAATCGTTGGGTGAAGCCAGTGGGGCTTCGAAAATTAAAAAAATAGAAGTGCTTGGTAGTAAAGAAAAACTTCAGTGGAAACAATATTCAGACTCACTGGTAATTGAAAAACCAAAGATTATTCCGAACGATATTGCCGTAGTGTTTAAAATAACAAAGGAATAAAACCATCTGAATTCCATTTTATTATGAAAAACAGATTAGTTACATTTTCAGGAATTGTGTTTTTTTTATTGACCACCTTTCTTGATGGAATAACGCAGGATTTACAGCAAACGATATTACCAAAGAGGGATA
>DATBXH010000379.1:0-5851 GCA_036514375.1 Bacteroidales bacterium
CATGTCATTTCTGATATTATTGAAAAATTTATCATGTTCACCGAAAGAAAATCAGAGATTTTGTGTCTAACGAAAGCAATTTTTGCACAAGGGAAATAAAATTGAATGAAATGAGTTTTTCTATCTGGTTAAAGGATAGAACATAAAATCAGATTTGTTGAAATAATGATGCACCACCCCGGCAGGCTTATTAAATCGTTGCAGGTTTATGCTATGGCTATATTACTGATGAGTATGCCTTTGGAGGCAAAACCGGTTACCGGAATGGCAAATTATTTACGCGACGATAGCCTCAACCACGCCCAACAAAATGTCAATCAAAAGGATGTTCAGGATTTACTCGGACATATGCTTCATATTAAATTTAAACCGGATAGCTTGAAATATAATGGCAATGGTCCGTTTCTGTCCGTTGTTCCGGTGGTCGGTTATTCACTTCAATCGGGTTTAACGGGGGCTCTTACCTCCAGCACATCGTTTTATACAAGCACCAAAAGAGATAAATTTTCAAACATTCTTGCCAACCTTTACTATTCAGAATATCACCAGATCTGGTTTGTGGCAAATAGTAACATCTTTCTCGATAAGCCTGCCATACATTTCTTTGGAGACTGGCGATACTACAATTTCCCAACGAATACTTTCGGAATAGGCAATCATACCACATTAAACGATGTATTGGCCATCGACTATTCATACGTAAGATTCTATCAGCATGCATTTCTGGAGATTTTTGACAATGTATTTGCGGGAGTTGGGTATAATCTCGATCATCACTGGAATATCAGGGAAGCGTCCGACTCGGGCAGAGTATACACCGAGATTCAGAAGTTTCAGAAGGGGACAAGTTCGGTTTCGTCAGGAGTTTCATTAAACTTTCTGTACGACAACAGGAAAAATTCGGTTAATTCCGATCAGGGAAGCTATGCCAGCGTACAATATCGTACGAATCTCGTCTTTTTGGGTAGCGATAATAACTGGCAATCGATGGTGGTTGATCTGAGGCATTATGTAAAGTTTCCTTACTCCACAAAGAATGTGCTTGCTTTCTGGAGTTATTCCAACCTGACTTTAAACGGAACACCACCATACCTGGATTTACCGAGCATCGGATGGGACGATTATTCGAACACCGGCAGGGGATATGTCCCCGGCAGGTACACAGGAAGGAATTTATTTTACGTGGAATCGGAATACCGTTTTGGCGTGACAAGAAACGGATTATTGGGTGGCGTTGTTTTTGGTAATGCCGAGTCGTTGCTTCGGAGAATACCTGGCAGTTTAAAAACTATCAATCCCGGTTACGGACTCGGAACACGTATTAAGCTGAACAAATTTTCCAGCACTAATCTTGCTATCGATTATGGATTTGGTATTGGCGGATCGAGGGGCTTATTCTTTAACCTGGGAGAAGTGTTTTAGCCTTTGCTGCGTTATTAACCATACACCGTACATAAAAACAGGAAAATAAAACTAAAGAGGTCCATTAATCAAATTGACATGATTTTTTAAAGGAATGGAATCTTAATGACTGGAATTCTAACCTTTGAAACACGGCAGACAAACATATCCTAAAAGGTCTTTAAGGTTTTACTTAAAATGACTACGATTTTCTTTAAATTTGCGAAATTTTTAAATTTACGGATATGGCACAAATCATCAACGATATCTCAAGGACATTTAATGAATATTTGCTCATTCCGGGACTTACCGCAAAAGATTGCATTCCCGACCGGATAAACTTACATACACCATTGGTTAAATACTCAAAAGGGGATAGTTCGGAGATCGTTTTAAATATTCCTTTTGTGTCAGCGATCATGCAAGCTGTTTCGGATTCCAACATGGCCATCGCCCTGGCAAGGAATGGGGGATTGTCATTCATTTTTGGCTCTCAAACCATCGAAGAACAGGCAGAGATGGTTAGAAAAGTGAAGAAATTCAAGGCTGGCTTTGTTGTAAGCGATGCAAATCTTACGCCTGAAAATACACTGAAAGATATCATCGATTTAAAACACAAAACCGGATTTTCAACCGTAGCTGTAACTCACGACGGAACATCGGGCGGCAGGTTATTGGGAATGGTCACCAGCCGCGATTATCGTCCGGGCAGGGACAGCCTCGACAAGAAGGTAAAAGATTTTATGACACCGTTTTCAAAGCTTGTCACCGGTAAGTATGGGATTGGCCTCGATGAAGCCAACGATATTATCTGGGACAATAAAATAAATACGCTTCCCATCATCGATGAGAATCAGTGTATGAAATACTTCGTGTTCAGAAAAGACTATGAAAATCATAAGGACAACCCCAACGAATTGCTCGATCATCATAAAAGATTGTTAGTTGGAGCCGGTATTAACACCAGGGATTATAAAGAACGTATTCCGAAGCTGGTAGAAGCCGGAGTTGATGTATTATGTATCGACTCTTCCGATGGATTCTCCGAATGGCAAAAAGATACCATCAGATTTGTCAGGGACAATTATGGCGAAAAGGTAAAGATTGGAGCCGGAAATGTAGTTGATGAAGATGGCTTTAATTATCTGGCAGAAGCAGGTGCCGACTTCGTAAAAGTTGGTATTGGCGGAGGTTCTATTTGTATTACCAGGGAGCAAAAAGGAATTGGCAGGGGACAGGCTACGGCACTGATTGAAGTGGCAAAGGCACGTGATGATTATTTTAACAAAAAAGGTCAGTATATTCCGATTTGTTCCGATGGAGGGATTGTACAGGACTACCATATGGTACTCGCACTGGCTATGGGTGCTGATTTTATCATGATGGGCCGCTATTTTGCAAGATTTGATGAAAGTCCGACAAAGAAGTTATTTGTAGGAGGTAATTACGTGAAAGAGTATTGGGGCGAAGGTTCAAACCGTGCCCGTAACTGGCAGCGGTATGATATGGGCGGCAATTCTTCTCTTAAGTTCGAAGAAGGTGTTGACAGTTATGTCCCTTATGCCGGTAAGCTTAAAGATAACGTTGAAATTACATTGGGCAAGATAAAATCGACCATGTGCAGTTGCGGTGCTTTATCAATACCTGAACTAAAGAAGATAGCAAAAATAACAATGGTCTCCTCAACAAGCATTATTGAAGGTGGAGCACACGATGTGATATTAAAAGAAACGAAACGGGAGGATTAAACCCTGCGTCTGCCGCAGCTTAATTTCCCGGATTACACCGATGAACCCTAAAAAAGCCATTTTCTGGGATAACGATGGTATCCTCGTCGATACGGAAAAATATTATTTTGAAGCCACACGCCGGATACTTCAAAAAGTGGGATTCGAACTTACCCGTGAGTTGTATATCGAACTCTTCCTCGTCCAGGCAAAAGGTGCCTGGCATTTACTTGATCCGGAGAAGTATTCTGCCGGATATATCCTCGATCTCCGGAAAGAAAGAGACGACCTTTACCATGAATATCTTCGCACCCGCGAAATCCTGATCGACGGTATCGAAGAACTGGTGGCGGGATTATCGAAAAAATACCGCATGGCCATTGTAACCAGCTCCAAATCTAAACATTTCTATGCCATACATGAGCGGACTGGTCTCCTGAAATACTTCGAATTTGTAGTTACACCTGATGATTACACCAAATACAAACCCGACCCTGAGCCGTATCTGCTTGCAATGCAAAAGATGGGAGTCAGCGGCTCAGAAAGCATTGCCATTGAAGACTCGCGCAGGGGGTTAATGGCAGCCAGGGCAGCCGGCATGCAATGTATCATTGTAAAGAATGAACTGACGGAAACTTCTGATTTTTCCGAAGCAGATTACGTTTTAACCCATATCCGCGAACTGACCCGGATACTCTGATAGAGTACGGGCGATTGAAACAGCCATACGCATTCGTATCATACCAAATCGTTTCTTTTGCACCACCGGTCGATTGACATTGTAATGGGTGTCTGTGACATTGCACCGGCTGTCGATTAACATTGTAATGCATGTCAGTGGCATTGTAACGACTGTCGATAAACTTGTAACAGATGTCAGCATCATATGTTTATATGTCGATGGCATATGATCGCTTGCCAGTTGGAATTGCGCAACTGCCATCCTGAATTGTTTACTTGCCGATCTCCATTGTTTGCCTGTCGATCTCCTTCGCGCGACCGCCGATCGTCATTGTTTGCTTGTCGATCGCCATTGTTTACCCGGCGGTCATCATTGTTTGCCTGTCGATTGCATTCCGGAAGTTGTCGATGGTCTTCCGGAGACCGGAGATGGTGTTCCGGAGACTGAAGATGGTCTTCGCGACTCTGTCGATTGTGTTTGCGAGGTTGTCGATGGTCATTGTAACACTGGCGATAGTCATTGTAACCTTGGCGATGACATTGCAGAGGTTGTCGATGGTCTTTGCATGACCGTCATCGATATTTGTAAGGTTGTCATTGTCGTTTGCAAAGTCATTATCGTTTTCCCCAATTATATTTTTCTATGGCCGGATCCGGGTTCTATCTTCGTTATCGCTGCGGTCAGCATCAGATTAAACTTCCCATGTGTAAAATTTTATTTCCTCCATGAAAATCTCTTTCCACACCCCGAAAAATTTTGTTCCTTTGCACTCTGTTTGTTTAACTTCAATTATAATATAGAAAATGAGTAAGGTTTTAATTATTGGCGCCGGCGGAGTCGGAACTGTGGTTGCTCATAAAGTGGCGCAGGTTCCCGAAGTGTTTTCGGAAATTATGCTGGCCAGCCGAACCCAATCGAAATGCGATGCCATTGCAAAGGCTATTGGCGGAAACCGTATTAAAACAGCCGCTGTAGATGCCGAAAATGTTCCTGAACTGGTTAAACTCATCAGGAGTTTTAAACCGGATCTGGTCGTCAATGTTGCGCTTCCATACCAGGACCTTACCATCATGGATGCCTGTCTCGAAACAAAGGTAAGCTACCTCGATACTGCCAATTACGAACCCAAGGAAGAAGCCAAGTTCGAGTATTCCTGGCAGTGGGCTTACCGGGATAAGTTTAAAGCTGCCGGTATCACAGCCATCTTAGGTTGCGGTTTCGACCCAGGTGTCACCAGTGTTTACACGGCTTATGCAGCCAAACATCATTTTGACGAAATTCAGTATCTCGATATCGTAGATTGCAATGCAGGCGATCACGGCAAACCCTTCGCCACCAACTTTAACCCTGAGATCAATATCCGTGAAGTTACCCAGCGAGGTAAATATTGGGAGAACAGCAAATGGGTGGAAACAGCACCCCATGAAATTCATAAACCATTGAATTATCCGGGTATCGGGCCTAAAGAATCATACCTGATCTATCACGAGGAATTGGAATCACTCGTAAAGAACATCCCGACCATCAAGCGTGCACGATTCTGGATGACGTTCGGACAGGAATACCTGACCCATCTTCGTGTGATTCAAAATATCGGCATGGCCCGCATCGATCCGGTGATGTACAATGGAGTTGAAATTGTACCCATCCAGTTCCTGAAGGCTGTGTTGCCTAATCCGGGTGATCTGGGTGAAAATTATAAGGGATGGACCTCTATCGGATGCCGTATCAAAGGCTTAAAAGGAGGTAAGGAACAGACTTACTATGTATACAACAACTGCAGTCACGAAGAAGCATACAAGGAGACCGGAACCCAGGGCGTAAGCTATACTACCGGCGTTCCTGCTATGATAGGCGCCATGATGTATTTAAAAGGATTATGGAAAAAGCCGGGTGTGTTCAATGTAGAGGAATTCGACCCTGATCCGTTCATGGAAGCGCTCAACAAACACGGTCTGCCGTGGCACGAAATACACAACGGAGATCTTGAGTTGTAAAAGGAATTAGTCCACAGTCCATAGTCGATAGTCCATGGCCAGGA
>DATBXH010000380.1:0-6366 GCA_036514375.1 Bacteroidales bacterium
AGTCAAATTTACCGAACGTGAGCTGGAAATACTCGAAAAGATCTGCAAAGGTCTTTCTAATCAGGAAATCGCAGATTCGCTTTGCATTAGTCCCCGAACGGTAGAGCGACACAAGGCGAATATTTTCGAAAAAAGCGGATCAAAGAACTCGGTAAACCTGGTCATGTTTGCAATTAAGAACAATCTGGTGAAAATATAGCGAACCCTGATCCTTCCATAATACCCATTTCAGGTCTAGCGTTCAAAATGAACACGAAGACCTAACGCATGTACTGGTCCCCGGTCCTGATTATAAGCCGGATTAATGATGAGCTGATAATCAGGTGTGATCCACAACCCTATTTTAGGAAACTTGAATGAATAAAAAATTTCGGTGATACACTCCAATCCGTAACGAAGCGCTCCGTCTCCAATGATAAAGCCATATCCTCCAGCCTCCAGATAATCTTTATGGTCCTTTGATAAACCATTTACAATCTGGGCAATCCCAATATTATCTTCACCCCTGTTCCAGGACGCTCCGTTACACATAAATCCGGCACTAATGTGATTATCAATCTCGGTAAACACCCATGTTTCATTATGCCCATCGTTCCAGCCTGCACGGATAAATACACCTGAATTTTTACTCAACGGTTGTTCAATATTCATTCCAAATCCGTATTTCGTACGCCCAATACTTTGCACACTATCTATTTCCGGTGCCACACCCCTATTTGATCCCCATATTAATGCATCTTTATAATTCCCCATTCTGGCTTCGTTCAGATAGGAAATTAACCGGATCCTTCCGGTCCGGTTTCCTATAGTATACTGACGTTCAAATTCAAGTGCTTCCGCGCTCGAACGTTTTATATCCGGATCCATGACCCAACCATTGGCCACTGTGGGGACCATTACAGCCGATAACCTCAACACCCAGAGTGGTTTTACAAATTCAAAAACCATTCCATAAGTATAGCCACGTGTGTTAGCGGGATAATCCCAAGCTGGGTTACCCATGAGTGCCCAATTATAAAATTGAGTACGGGGATCGTGGCTGTATTGATTATCATCAAAAAAATCCATTACACTGAATTTACCTGCGTGAATGGCAAAATAGGCAGAAGGTTCCTGTTGGACAAGCTGATTGACATCATCTTTAACATACTTATATTCATTACTTAACGGAAAAATTTGTGTTACAAAAAGCCTGGCAACATAAATGTGAGGATTTACATCGCTAACCCTGTAAACCTCACCATTCGGAAAGCCAGCGATACCTGTCGTCTTGGAAAATCCGGAACCACCTGAAATTTCAGGATTAAAATAGGCTATAGCACCTTTCCAGAGTCTTCTGCCAAAAAATAAAGTTCCGGTTACTGATAAATGTTGCTCCGGATCAGGATTTAAGCTGTTTAATCCACTATACTTTGCATGAAATGCAGGATGATACTGAAAAATATCCGTATTCTGAAAATGAAAATTCCAGCTTTGTACATTTTTTATTGAATCGGTATTGATCTGTGCTTCTATTTTAAATAAAGCAGATACAATAAAGATACTGCTTAACAAATATTTCAGGTTGACCGGATTGTTTGACAACATATTCTTTGGAAATACACATAATTAAATTCAACTGGCGGTTTTTCCATTTGGCTAAAACCTGTTAACTCTTTCACATGCCATTAACAAGTTAACCGGGGTTAAATGTTCATTCGGATTAAAATTTGAGGCAAGGTAACCTCAACCGTGGTGCCCAATGTCGTCTTAGAGGAAAAACTGACAGTTCCCCTGTGAAGGTCAATAATCTTTTTCACTAACGAAAGGCCAATACCCGATCCTTTATACAAAAGGGCATTACTTCCTCTGAAAAAAGGCTGGAACAGGTTCTGAATGTCCGCTTCAGGAATACCTATTCCCTTATCGCTGATTCTTACCAGAATAATACCATTCGCCTCACTTAACGTGATGTCCACCTGACCGTTCGAAAATTTACACGCGTTGTCCGCAATATTCGCAATGGCAATATAAATTAAACTGTAAATTCCTGTTATACAATAATTATTATCGATTGAGGGTTTATCGAGAGCTACGACAATTCGATTTTTATAAACCGATTTATTCAGTGATTCCTTAATTTCAACAATCAGCTTGTCAATCCTGATTTGTTCAAACGTCATCGATGACATATCAAAATCGGCCTGTGCAAGAGCCAATAAATTACGCGTTAACTTTTCGAGTCGTTCTGTTTCACCCATAATAACCTGAAGAGTGGCAACATATTCCTCCGTACTACGTTGTCTCTTCAGAGCGACCTCGGTCTCTCCCAAAATAGCTGTAATCGGGTTTTTGAGTTCATGAGAAGCATTGTGAATAAAATTTTTCTGCATTGTAAAGGAATCTTCCAGCCTTTCCAGCATCTGGTTAAACATACGTGTTAATTCCGTTAATTCATCATTCCCGGACTTTTCCCGCAAACGTAAGCTAAGATTGGTAGCATTGATTTTGCGTACGTTTTTCATAATTGTCACAACCGGCGACAATACCCTTTTCGCGTAAAACTGCCCAACCAGATAGACAAAAACTAGCCCTCCCAAAAAAATACTGATCAGAACTTCCATCAGGTTGTGCTGTTTCTGTATTCCGTACTTATCAATTGCTGTAACGATAATAATAAAATTACCCTGGTTATCCGGGTAATACAGCCCAACACCCTGACGATCATCCTTACGGAATTTAATCATATTTCTTGATAACAGCCTCTGAACAAGTCTGTTTGGCAATAACTTTTTGAGCGAATCTCTCGTCGAAAAACTATCGGCATTTAATATCACTTCGCGTGCTTCAGGAAGGCTTTGAATATATCTTTCAATTACTAATTTATATGCAGGTTTACTTAACTCGTCTTCCTCAAAATACTTCCACGCAGTTAACGTAGCCTTCTCCTCCACCCTGGAATAAAAATCACGCTCCGTATAATTTGCTGCCAGATAATAAATAAAAGAAAAAGAGAACAGCAATACAATGCTGGTAATGGTAGTGAAAATAAGAGCTATCTTCTGCCGGACTTTCATTTGGATGTATTTCTGATATTATTCTTCACGCAAAACATATCCCATCCCAATCACCGTATGAATAAGTTTCTGGTCAAAATCTTTATCAATTTTATCCCGGAGATACTTAATGTAAACCTCTACGATATTAGTCCCCATATCCTGGTCCGAGTCCCATACTTGCTCTAGGATACTGGTACGGGACAATACTTTACGAGGATTGGCCATGAAATATTCCAGCAGGCGATATTCCTTTGAAGTAAGCTGAATAGCCTTATTGGCACGGGTTACAATCTTAGTTTCCGTGTCGAGCAGCAAATCGGCAAACTTGTAAGTTTTCGAAATAATACCGACTCCCTTACGTCGCATTACGGAATTTATCCTGGCCAGAAGTTCCCTGAATCTGAATGGTTTCAAAATATAATCATCTGCACCGGTATCGAGACCGTTCACAATATCATCACTTGTACTCAAAGCTGTAAGCATAATGACAGGTACCGAATAACCATGTCGTTCACGGATTTTACGGCATATATCCAACCCATTTACCTGAGGAAGCACAACATCAAGCAAAATAACATCGTACTCCCTGGTAAGTGCGAAATTTAGCCCAATGGCACCATCATATGCCACATCCACCATGTATCCTTCTTCTTCAAGGCCTTTTTTGATAAAGGACGACACATTTACCTCATCTTCTACGACCAGAATTCTTGACATGGTTTAACTCTTAATTTTATCATTACCAAAATAAGCTATTTAAAGCAAAATACCTGAACAGATCGCGAAAATTGTACCGATCCGTTAAGCTGTATATACGTTACCTTGCTTTGCAGGATCAGCAGGTTATCTGACATCTTTCAGGCTTCTCCGGTACACAATATGAACAATTAATGGAAAAATAAGCAATGTGAGAATAGTAGCACTAATCAGTCCGCCAATCACAACAATAGCAAGTGGTCGTTGCGTTTCCGAACCAATACCGTGCGACATGGCAGCAGGTAACAACCCGATAGCCGCCATCAAAGCCGTCATAATAACCGGGCGAATGCGTGATTGAACACCCTGACGTATGGCAGATTCAAAGCCCATTTTTGCCTCAAGGTTTTTCTTAAAAACAGAGATCAGAATCACTCCATTCTGTATACATATTCCGAAAAGAGCTATGAAACCCACACCAGCTGAAATTCCAAAAATGGTTCCGGTAATGTGCAAGGCAAGTATCCCTCCAATTAAGGCAAACGGAACATTGGTCAGGACCAATCCTGCATCTCTGGCATTCCCAAACGTAATGAACAGAAGAATAAATATCGCGATCAAACATATCGGGACTACCTGTGCCAGCCGTTTGGAGGCTCTTACCTGGCTCTCAAATTCACCAACCCAACCGATGGAGTAACCCTTGGGCAAATGCAACGTCTTATCAAGTTTTTGTTGGGCATCCTTGATCGTGCTGCCCAAATCGCGCTCACGAACCGAGAATTTTATACCGATAAGCCGCTTGTTCAGGTCTCTGTATATGAAGGCAGAACCATTGGATGTATGAATATTGGCAATTTCTTTCAGGGGCACCTTATTACCTTTAATGGTTGGTACTTTCAGATCCCGGATTTCGTCCTCGTTCTTTCTGAATTCCAAAGGATAACGAATCCTTACATCAAATTTTTTCTCGCCTTCGTATAGCTGAGTCACGGCTTTCCCACCTATAGCCATTTCAATAACAGCCTGGGCATCGCCTTTCTGAACACCATAAGCTGCCATTTTTTCCTCGTTCAGATCAATAAGCAATTCCGGTTGCCCAAGATTACGAAGAACGCCAAGATCCTTGATACCACGGACTCCGCTTAGTGCATCGACAACTACGGTCGCCATTGAATCAAGCTTAATCAGGTCGTCGCCATAAATTTTCACTGCGTTCGAAACGTTCATCCCTGCAACTGATTCTTCCACATTATCCCGGATTGGTTGTGAATAATTATAGACGATTCCGGGGTATTGCTTCAAACGTTTATCGATTTGATCAATAAGATCATCCATAGATATCTTTCGTTTCCATTGTTCCCTGGGATATAGAGTCACAAGGCTTTGCATGTAGTAAAAGCCCGAAGGATCGGTACCATCATTCGACCGGCCTGTCTGCGAAATAACACTTTGCACCTCCGGGAAACTACGGATAATGTTCCGTAATTCATGAACTGTCTTCACTGTCTCCTGAAGTGAACTGCTCATGGGTAATTCGGCCTCAACCCAAAGCGAGCCTTCATTAAGCGGAGGAAGAAATTCCGTTCCCAGCAACTTAAACGACATAATGCTCAGGGTCATAACCACAAATGCCACGCCAAGGCTCAGGCGTTTATGAGTAAACGTATAATTAAAGGCGCGCATTACCCATTTATTCACAAACTCTACGAAAGCATTATGTTTTTCCTTCACATTTTTATTGAAGAAATAACTGGAAAGCACCGGAATCAGGGTTAGAGTAAAAATAAGTGCCCCAAGCAGTGCAAAGCCGAGCGTCCAGGCTAATGGTGAAAACATCTTACCTTCAATTTTCTGAAAAGAGAATATGGGGATAAGCGCCGTAATAATAATCAGCTTGGAGAAAAAGATTGCCTTCCCCAGTTCACTACCCGTATTTTTAACCAGCCCAAGTTTGGCGAGCTTATTAAACCTGGGCATTCCAACTGATTTGGCTTTATGATCGAGTACCACAAAAATGCCTTCAACCATCACCACTGCACCATCGATAATGATCCCAAAATCAATGGCACCCATGGAAATAAGATTGGCGGTCATCCCTTTTATCCGAAGGCAAATAAATGCAAAAAGCAACGAGAGAGGAATAATCATGGCCACAATAACTGTAGCCCGGATATCCGCCATAAACAGAAAAACAATCAAGGTAACCAGGATAATTCCTTCTGCCAGGTTATGCAAAACCGTATGCGTGCAATAATGTATCAAATCATTACGGTCGTAAATGGTAACCATCTTGATATCCGATGGTAACACCTTGGTGTTTAGTTCATCTATTTTGTCTTTTACATCTTTCAACACATCGGCAGGATTCAGACCCTTCCGCATAACCACAATACCTTCGATAATATCATCGTTATCGTCCATGCCGGCCTGACCAACCCTCGGAGAGGAGGATTCAACCACCTCACCCAGGTCCCTTACCCGGATAGGAAGGTTATTAATTACAACTACGATCACATTCCTGATATCCTCAATGGAGTTTAAAAGACCTATTCCACGCACCACATAGGCCTGACCATTTTTTTCAATCACGTCGCCACCCACATTTACGTTACTTTTCGCTAAAGCATCC
>DATBXH010000381.1:0-4787 GCA_036514375.1 Bacteroidales bacterium
CTCCTTCCGATGCATCAAATAAAGATATTGTATGGAGATCGGAAGACGGAACTGTTGCAACCGTGGCAAATGGACTTGTAACCGGTATTGCTATGGGTAATGTTAAAGTCATAGCCGTATCAAAGTCTGATACAACTAAAAAGGATACCTGCAACGTAACGGTAACACCGGCCAGCGGACAAGTTATTACCATTTCCGGTGATATCACGTCGGATCAGACATGGTATGCCGTAGCACGTTATAAACTATCTGGTTTTGTATATGTTAAAAACAATGCAACACTTACCATCGAACCTGGAACCATTATACAGGGAATTTCCGGAACAAAAGCAGCTTTAATGATTGAACGCGGATCGAAAATTATGGCACAAGGTACTGCTCAAAAGCCAATTGTATTTACATCCGATAAACCCAAAGGGCAGCGTACTTATGGCGATTGGGGCGGACTTGTTCTTCTCGGGAAAGCTAAAACAAACAAGCACGATTCCGGCACCGGTGTTGGTATTGCAGAAGGCGGTATTGGTTCGCTTTATGGTGGCGATGATGACAATGATAATTCAGGTATCCTTCAGTATGTCCGTATCGAATTTCCGGGTATAGCTCTTACTTCTGTTGCTAACAGTGAAATAAATGGTTTAACCTTGTATGCTGTTGGTAAAGCTACCACCATTGACCATATCCAGGTAAGTTATTCGGGTGACGATTCTTACGAATGGTTCGGCGGAGCTGTAAATTGCAAGAATTTAGTTGCCTGGCGTGGTTGGGATGATGATTTTGATACGGATAATGGCTTTACCGGAACAGTACAGTTTATTGTAAGTGCCCGCGATGCCAATGCTTCAGACCAATCAGGGTCTAATGGATTTGAATCGGATAACGATGCCGACGGATCGCTGTTGACTCCTACCACACACCCAATATTCTGCAATGCATCAGTATTTGGTCCATTGGCTACATCAGCCACACTTCCGGCTAACCATTTGTTTAAAAGGGCTATGCACATCCGCAGGTCGTCTCAATGTTCAGTTTATAATTCGGTATTTGTAGGCTGGCCAAAAGGTCTGCTCCTGGATGGAGCCTTAGGAAATACACCAACCAAAGCAGATGATAATACACTTCAAATCGAAAAATGTATCCTTGCAGGTATGCAAAGTAATTACGAAGCAGCTTCGGGTACCGTTGCCGTTCCGTATACAACAGCGCAAATTCAAGCTTATTTTGAAGCTTCTGCCCGTGGTAATAATGCTACCGCAACTTTAACGGACATTTTAGGTTCAAATCTGTTGAGCTTAACAGCTCCAAGCTTCCTGCCTGCCAGTGGTTCCATATTGCTTTCCGGAGCCTCGTTTACCAATACTAATTTGAGTAATAATTCATTTCTTTCACAGGTTACGTATCTCGGAGCATTTGGTACCACTGACTGGACGTCAGGCTGGTGCAATTTTGACCCACAAAATACCGATTATTAGGCCAGTTTTTTTTCAATTTTTTCTCTGTTTTTTGAAAGCCATCTGTGAAGGTGGCTTTCTTATTTGGAAGACATCTTATGCGTTTTGCACTTAGAACCTGTTTAAAATCTCAATTAGATTTAGCATTGAGAGCTTAGACAGTGAAGTTTTTTTCCAATTTATTGAGCCTGGAGAAATATAAATATACAATCCTGAATACAACATAACCAGCAACGAGAGATATAACAAGCCAAACTCCCGCATAGCAAGCATCACTTTTGAATACTCATGAGCAAATTCACTGGTATGATTTAAAAGGTAGTCCGGGATTTGCACTATAAAGATTACTATAAATTAATCTGAGTTTAACCTGGGATTAAGAACCGGCTTCTATCTTTATTCTGTCTTTTTGAGAAGGATAAAAATGGAAATCAGAAACCCTCGTTTCGAAAGTGCCGGTAAAAAGCAAAGTTTTTTTTAATAGTAAATATCTTCTGTAGTAAAAATGATAGTTTTTTTTCATAAGTAGTAGTAGGTTGTAATTAGCAAGTAGTGGTAAATAAAATAATGAAGGGTCATTCGTGAGAATCACCCTTTGTTATTTTATTTCCGGGCTATAGATCTTCAAATCAACTGTTGCCAATTATACAATAATTTAACCTTTTCTAAACGATTACAACACGAATAATTGATAATCTTGGGCAGGATTAATACGGAATCGCAAGGGAATCGGATATGCAACGAACAGTATCACTTCATCACTTCTACCTGTTACTAAGGAGCACCATATTCTGGGTACTTCCGGTTTTCGTACTTCTTTTGTTTGTGTCTTTATTGAAGCAAAGCAGGAAACAATATACGGAGATATCATCCGAAAGATCATGCTTAATTAGTCTCCGGCAAATCAGCAGAAGTTTTTTTGTGATCAGCAGTCCGGTTAAAGACAATTCCGATCAGCGGCGGGAATCAATGAGCATTCATTCCGGGAGTCAGCCTGAATTTATCGTTTCGTGCGGTTATAACTCACATGTTTATGGAAAACAGAGTATGAATACTCCTTTGGGGTTATCGTCGTTTCAATATGTTTTTGATCATTCGTCGCTGCCGGTCGATTACTATCCGTTGCCGGAAGCCCGGGAAAGATCTTTAAAAAAGACAAAGAATGAGGGATATTACACCATCACCAGAAAAGTTTCCGATACTGTTTCGGCCCGGTTTATATTTCTCGATACCCATTCCTTACTGGTCGACTCTACCGACAGGATTAAGGCTGAAAAACAATTGCAGTGGCTTGCAAACATTTTGCAACATGCCCGGGAGGACTGGATCCTGGTGGCCGGGCACGATCCTGTTTTCTCTGAAATAGCAGTACCTGGTTGCAGAAATGATTTTAAAATCAGAATCCGGTCTCTTCTTGAACGATATCATGTCGATTTTTATTTGACGGGCTGTGGGCAGGGATTTGAACATGCCAGTCTGAAACGGAGTACATTGGAGTGTTTTAGCTCAGGCTCTGATTCCGGTAACGGAAGTTTAGTCAAAAATGAAAATGTTTTATTCAGTAGTTCCTTACCCGGGTTTGTGTTAATGACTATTTCGGACTTTTGGATGGAGACCTTTTATATTACCACTGACGGGAAAGTAATTTACTCCACCAAAAGGATGAAAAGAAGAGGATGAAACATACGGATACATGCTAAAGGTCATCTTTCTTTTTCCATTCGGAATAATAGATAATTTCCCATTTCCCTTTGTAGCTTTCAACTAATGCGGTGAGCGATTCAACCCAATCACCCGAATTCATGTATGTGATGTCATCGTATTCGGTAATGGCAGGGTGGTGGATGTGGCCGCAGATGACGCCATCGCATTCCTTTTTCCGGGCAAGTTTAACCAATTCCGTTTCGTAATTGGAAATATAGGAAACAGCACGTTTCACTTTCTGTTTTACTACCTGCGAAAGGGAGTAATACGGAAGTCCCTTGCGGATACGGCGGTTGTTGTAAATTTTGTTAATCCACAACAACAGGTTATAGCCGATATCGCCAAGGATGGCCAGCCATTTTAAATGACTTGTGATGGCATCGAAAATATCGCCATGCAAAACAAGATATCGTTTTCCTTTACGTTCCAGGATATACTCTTTCACAATTTGCAGATTGCCAAAGGTAAAAGGCGCGATAGTATCCATAAAATCATCGTGATTGCCACGGAGGTAAATGACTTCCGTCTCTTTCTTTTCCATCATTTTAAGTACGACCCTGAAAAAACGGGTGTGTTTCTTTTTCCATTTTCCGCCTTTTTTTATTTGCCAGCCGTCAATGATGTCACCGTTCAGAATAAGCGTGTCGCAGGTATTCTTCTTTAAAAACCTCACTACTTCCTTGGCTTTTGAGTTTTTCGACCCCAGATGGATATCGGATAGAACAATAGTTTTATAATGATTCCTCATAAAGTTAATTTTATACAAAGGAAATGGTTATCTGAAAGCCACGGATTAATTAAAAGTTAACAAATCTTAAACATTTTAAATTTATCTGACGGGATTGTTAATTTAATGATAAATTAACTTTATCTACATAATGGATTAATTTGATTGAACTTATTTTGAATAATGCAAATTTTGCTTTAAAATTAAAATAAAATGAGTAATTTAAAGTGAGGAAATTGTTAGTCACAAGCTCCTTTACCACATTACTATTTTACTAGGCCGCTATGAACAGCGGCCTTTTTTTGTAGTTAAATTTTAAACTTGCTCACCAGCACTATATGTTCATCAGCCTCGAATAACCGCTATATGGCCTGAGCTCAGTTAAATCAAACGCAATCAGTTTGCTTTCGGCCAAAGGAAGTGTATTTAATAACTCGGCAGCATGCTCTTTATTTTCGCATTCCAGGATTAAAACCGCCTGGTTATTCTCGTTAAAGTATATTTCGCGGATGTAATCGTACTGGTAAAGCTCGTAAACACGGTTTGCTTCATCTTTAAGGATCTGTTGAAATTTACTCCAGTCCACAGGTTTAAGCTCTTTCTCGATAGCTAATATTTTCATGGTGCAGGGTGTCATTTATTATCCGGTCGGGTGCCGGCCTCTTTGTATTATTCATTTATGTTTAATATCAGGAATGATTCCGAGTTAAAAGTATAGGCAATTTTTTTAATATCCAAAAGGCTTGCAAGATCTTATATTCTGGGGATGATGATGACTTCTGCGGCTCTTTCTGTTTAATTTATAAAAGTTTATGATTCGGTTAAGCATGGATTAACATTAAACCCTCATTTTTGCATTGTTATTTTACTGAGTTGCAAATTTTCTTTAGTTAGTAGTTGATTTTGGT
>DATBXH010000382.1:0-5310 GCA_036514375.1 Bacteroidales bacterium
CACCTTTAGTGCGGCACTTGATATACCCTTGAATAACTTCATCATTTTCCAGAGCTGCATTAACACGGTCCCACGAGCGCATAGCCCGGGCTTTCTTATGCGAAAGTAAAAGTTGTCCTTTCTTATCTTCCTGACTTTCAACGTAAACTTCAACCTTATCGCCAACTTTCAGGTTCGGGTTATAACGAAACTCGTTTAAACTAACTACACCTTCTGATTTGTAACCAATGTTAATAACTACTTCGCGTTTGTTCATGGCAATTACCGTACCATCCACGCATTCGTTTTCGACAATAGTCGATAATGTCTTATCGTACATCGACTCGAGCTGGGAGCGTTCATCTTTCGTGTAAACATCCCATTTATTGTTGTATTTGCTCCAATCAAAGTTTTCAAGCGAAATTTGTTCGCTTTTTAATTTAAGAAGTTCAGCAGCCACCTCATCTGCATCTTCTTCAATAAGTTCTTCTTCCTCCTCAGATTCTTCATCATAAACCTCAGAGGTTTCTTCAGCATCTACTTCATCAATGCTGGCTTCATTTTCGGCTGATGTTTCTTTTGCAGTCAGCTCGTTTTCTAATTCGTCTTTTTCGTCAATCATTTAATTTAATTAATAATTAATAAGTTAGACATTATATTAAAAACCAAGCTGCAAAATTATTATTTTATTTTTAATTAAAAATCGTATACTGCAAAATAATAGGACAAAAATATTACCCACCAATGATCATGGCGCTTTTTACGCGTTCCAGAAAGTCACAATCATTAAAAGGTTTAATAATAAAATCTGCAGCTCCCAATTTTATAAAACTATTTTTAATTAACTTACTATCAGTACCTGACATTATAATAATTGGGACATTTCTATGCTTATAACTTGATTTAAGCCGTCGAATTAAAACCCGACCGTTAATGTTGGGCATTTCAATATCAAGGAGGATCAGGTCAGGAACATTTCCCGAATTTAACCAGTCAAGGGCGCTGAATCCGTCCTCCATGGAAATAACTTCGTAATCCTTTAAAATGCTTTTGAGTAAGAATCTAATAGTTGCATCATCATCAATAACCAAAACACTATTCTTCATAAAAACACGATCGTAGTTTACGCAAATCCCTTAGTTAAGGCTAGTTTCAATTAGTACTAAAAATTTTCTAACCAAAATTGGCATGGTATAAATTTAAACAAATATTAAACTTTTTACGCG
Source organism: Bacteroidales bacterium (assembly GCA_036514375.1). Taxonomy (GTDB): domain Bacteria; phylum Bacteroidota; class Bacteroidia; order Bacteroidales; family JAAUTT01; genus JAAUTT01. The sequence goes on from DATBXH010000382.1 coordinate 1,206, forward strand.
AATAATCTCGTTATTTTTCAATTTTTAGCATGTCAGGCAAATTTTAAATACTTATAAAGCTTGCGTTTTAAGCCTATTTTATCTTCTTTTTTATTTCCTTGTATTCCTGCAAAGATATTCTCTGAAGCATACCTGGTTAAAAAAAGCATAAGGAAAAGAATTGCAACTGCAAAATGCTTCGCCAAGACTTGGGGAAGGAATTGCCCCGGCAAGATGGTCCTCAATGACTTTAAAAATTACATTTTCAAGACTTACTTTTAGGGCAAATGACAAATAATTTGAAAATAACCTTATTTTTGGAAGCCAAAAAAGCTGAACGAATGAAACGGAGGGTCAGAAGTCTAATTGATGTGACTTATCTGATAGATAGCATTTTAAAATAAATTCAAATATATAATGAAACGAATTTTAGTTACAGGAGGGGCGGGTTTTGTTGGGTCGCATTTATGCGAGCGTTTTTTAAATGAAGGTAATGATGTAATTTGCCTGGATAACTACTTTACAGGTAGTAAAAACAACATCATCCATTTAATAGGAAATCCTCATTTTGAATTGGTACGTCACGATGTTACGGCTTCTTACTACGCCGAAGTCGATGAAATTTACAATCTTGCTTGCCCGGCATCTCCGGTGCATTATCAGTACAACGCAATTAAAACCATAAAAACTTCCGTAATGGGGGCCATTAATATGTTAGGACTTGCCAAAAGGACAAAAGCAAAGATCCTCCAGGCATCCACGAGCGAGGTATATGGCGATCCTGACATCCATCCGCAACCAGAAAGTTACTGGGGCAAGGTAAACCCGATCGGCATCCGTTCGTGCTACGACGAAGGGAAACGTTGTGCCGAGTCGTTATTTATGAATTATTACCATCAAAACGGAGTTAAAATAAAACTATTGCGCATTTTCAATACCTATGGCCCCAGGATGCATCCCAATGATGGTCGTGTGGTTTCGAACTTTATAGTTCAGGCCTTGCAAAATAAAGACATCACCATCTATGGTGACGGATCACAAACAAGAAGTTTTCAATATGTAAGTGATCTGGTAGAAGGAATGATCCGGTTAATGAATTCGCCTGATGATTTTACAGGACCAGTCAATATTGGAAATCCCGGGGAATTTACGATTCTTCAGCTCGCTCAGAAAGTCATAGAATTAACAAAATCGAATTCAAAGCTTGTGTATTTAACGCTTCCCCAGGACGATCCCATTCAACGGCAGCCTGATATTTCGCTGGCTAAAGCAAAACTGAACTGGGAACCAAGAGTTCCGCTTGAGGAAGGATTAAAAGAGACGATCGATTATTTTAAACATCTGCTTAAATCGCAACAATAATCATACTTTCAAGGACCTAAAGAAACATTTATTATGAAAGGAATTATACTTGCCGGAGGTTCAGGAACAAGGCTTTATCCAATAACCCAGGCTATTTCCAAACAAATCGTCCCGGTTTACGATAAACCTATGATTTATTATCCTTTATCAGTACTAATGCTGGCAGGGATTAAAGAAATACTTATTATTTCGACCCCCAAAGACATCCATCTCTATCAGGATTTACTGGGTGATGGCTCGCAGCTTGGCATTGCTCTTACTTATGCCATTCAACCGTCACCGGATGGGCTGGCCCAAGCTTTTCTGATCGGTGAACAATTTATTGGCAACGACAGTGTTTGCCTGGTTCTTGGGGATAATATTTTCTATGGTTACGGATTTGGAAAAATTTTGCTCGAAACTGCCAAACTTAAAGATGGTGCTGTTGTTTTTGGATATTTCGTAAAGGATCCGGAACGATATGGCGTTGCAGAATTTGATAGTCAGGGCAATGTGTTGAGCCTCGAGGAAAAACCAAAGCTGCCCAAATCAAATTATGCAGTAACCGGATTGTATTTTTACAGTAATGATGTAGTTAAAAAAGCTAAAACACTAAAGCCCTCTCCACGTGGCGAACTTGAGATTACAGACCTTAACCGGTTGTATCTGGAAGAAAAACGTTTAAGGGTCGAGCTCCTTGGTCGTGGAATGGCATGGCTGGATACCGGTACACATGAGAGCCTTCTCCAGGCATCGAATTTTATATATACCATTGAGCAACGGCAGGGATTGAAGGTTTCCTGCATAGAAGAAATTGCTTATACTCGAGGATTTATTACCAAGGAGCAGCTTCTTAAATTGGCCGAACCTTTAAAGAAAAATCAATACGGAGAATACCTCATAAAAATTGCAAACGAAGAAATTATAACAATCGATAGAAAACAATAATGAAAGTAATTGAGACTAATCTTCCTGGCCTGGTTATTATTGAACCTAAAGTATTTGAAGACGACCGGGGATATTTTTTTGAAAGTTATCATGAAGGAAAATTATGCCAGCAAGGCATAACCACTAAATTTGTCCAGGATAACCAAAGCAAATCGTCATATGGAGTGGTTCGTGGACTCCATTATCAGCTTAATCCGCATGCACAGACAAAGCTCGTGAGGGTGCTGGAAGGTGCTATTTACGATGTTGCTGTTGATGTGAGAAAAGGATCCCCTACCTTTGGTAAATGGTTTGGGATAGAACTTTCAGCCGAAAATAAAAAACAACTCTATATACCCCAGGGCTTTGCTCATGGTTTTTCTGTTCTAAGCCAAACAGCGGTAGTTTTTTATAAGTGTGACAATCTTTATAATCCGGCCTCAGAGGGTGGTATCGTGTATAATGATCCCGATTTAGAAATTGATTGGAAGGTTGATCCATCAAGAGCCAATTTATCACCAAAAGATAAGGCTTTACCACTCTTGAAAAACGCTAATTTAAATTTTAACTTTGTATAAGCTATGGTTAAAATTTTAGTAACAGGTGCTAACGGGCAATTAGGCAGTGAGCTGAAAAAATTGTCCGGAAATTACCCCGAGGGAGAATTTACATTCACTGATGTTGACACATTGGATATCACCAATCTTGCCTCGCTCAATATCTTTTGTGCAGACAAGGGTTTTCAGTACATTGTTAATTGTGCTGCGTATACGGCTGTTGACAAAGCGGAATCAGACTCTGAGCTCGCTGAAAAAATTAACTGTCTGTCTGTAAAAAACCTTACATCTGCAGCTAAAACAATAAATGCAGTGTTGGTTCATATATCAACTGATTATGTTTTTAATGGCAAAGCCTGTCAACCATATATGGAAGATCAGGCAATTGATCCTCAATCGGTGTATGGAAAAACCAAAGCACTCGGAGAACAGGAGGCATTAAAATACGGCAAGTCTGTAATTATTCGTACAGCCTGGCTTTATTCCACATTTGGAAACAATTTTGTAAAAACGATGCTACGATTAGGATCGGAACGAAGTGAAATTAATGTCATTTATGATCAGATTGGCACTCCCACTTACGCAGAAGATTTAGCGAAAGTTATTTTGTCTGTGATCAGCCATTCGAATACACAAGGAGTAAACCCCGGTATATATCACTTTTCTAACGAAGGAGTTTGCAGTTGGTACGATTTTGCCTGGGAGATCATGAATTATTCACAAAAGAAATGTACTGTTAAACCCATTGAAACGAAAGATTATCCCTTACCTGCCAAACGTCCCGCCTATAGTGTATTTAATAAAACAAAAATTAAAAACACCTTCCATATCGAAATTCCTTATTGGAAAACAAGCTTATACAAATGCCTGGATGAACTAAATAACTTAAAATAAAGATATTTTATGAATAATCAGGATATGCTTAAAATGGTCAGAGAGAAAGCGCAAGTTTGGCTTTCCGAAAAATATGATTCGGACACTCGTGCTCTGGTTAAAAAGTTAATGGAAACAAACGAGAATGAACTCGTCGAATGTTTTTACCGCGACCTTGAGTTTGGAACCGGAGGCTTACGAGGGATTATGGGAGTTGGTACAAACCGAATGAATATATATACTGTTGGGATGGCCACTCAGGGCTTATCAAATTACGTAAAGAAAGAATTTAAAAACCTTCCGGAGATAAGGGTTGCCATTGCTCACGATAGCCGTAACAATAGTCGTTTGTTTGCCGAAGTGGCAGCCGGTATTTTTGCAGGTAATGGTTTTAAAGTATACCTTTTTGAGGCTCTGCGACCTACTCC
>DATBXH010000383.1:0-2742 GCA_036514375.1 Bacteroidales bacterium
TTCATTATCCTCAGCGATGAGCATTAATGGCGTTGTTTCCGGATTGTGAAGATGATGGGTATCTGCTTTTATTGAAACACCGGATTGCAAATCATTTTTTGGAACATCTATGCCGGCTTTGTCAGTTGTTTCCTGCACAGAAGTGACAATTTGAGAAGGATTTTCGCCAAACTCTTTTTTAAAGCAAATGGTGAAATAATTCGGATCACTAAAGCCTGTTTGATATGCAGCTTCCGAAACCCGTAACCCTCCGTCCTGAATAAGCTTGTAAGCCTTTGCCAATCGGATCGATTTTATCAGATTATTGGGAGTGGAGCCGGTAAGTGACTTTATTTTCCTGTGTAATTGTGCCAGGCTGACTGCAAAATGCTTAGAAAGTAATTCAACTCCCAAGTCCTGGTTCATTATATTTTCTTCGATGAAAAGTTTCATTTCAAGAATAAAATCAACATCTTTCTGCGGCAGGTTTTTCTCCAGGTTTTCAAGATTGTCAATTCCTAAAAATTTTTTCCGTAGCGTCTTCCTGTTTTCCAACAATGAATTTACCTGAGTGTCCAGTAGTTTTATGTCAAAAGGTTTGGTTATATAAGCATCGGCTCCGGTAGATAGCCCTTCTATTTGGTGCTCAATAGTATTACTTGCCGTTAGCATAATCACAGGTATGTGCGATGTATCAAAATTTCCCCTGATTTCTTTACAAAATTCATATCCGTTCATATTAGGCATCTGCACGTCTGTTAAAATAATATCGGGATTAATTTCTTTTGTCAGCTTTAGCCCTCCGAAACCATCCTCTGCCGTATAGACCTTATATCTCTTTTCAAAATGTCCTGCCAGATATTCACGAAGCTCCTGATTATCTTCGACCACTAAAATTCCAGGAAGATTATATTGTTTTCTGGAGTCATGTTGTGAGGGTATTTCCAAATTTTCTAAATTTTCGTCCCTGGATATGTGATAATCGTGGTTTTCAAATACGACTAATTCATCGTCAGAGAAATATTCTTTACCAGATGGCAGAATAACTGTAAAAGTTGTACCTGTACCTAAAGTAGACTCTACCTGAATTTTGCCATGATGCATTTCTATTAGCTCTTTCACAATAGCAAGGCCAATTCCTGTACCTTCCTGATTCATTGGCTGGGAATGCTGAACCTTATAAAATCTTTCGAATATTTTGTGTTTGTCATTTTCGGAGATTCCTAAGCCGTTATCTCTAACTTCGAATTTTATATTTTTTACTTCATTTATCACTAATTCCTCAGCGGTAAGCCAAATAGTCCCTCCTTTATTTGTAAACTTTAACGCATTAGACAGCAGGTTCCATAATATTTTTTCTACTTTCCCGGCATCTAAAAATCCTGTCAGATTTTTGTCTACAGTATAATCGAAATTAATTGACTTATGTTTACATTCTTCCTTAAACGATTCGTAAATATCTGATAGAACATCAGAAAGAACAGCCTCTTTAATTTCCAGCACGTATTGCTTATGTGTTAATTCTCTAAAATCGAGTAAATCTGTAATAAGCTTATACAATCGTTTGGAGTTCCGGCGAATCACCGTTAATTTATAAACCTGTTCCTGATCGAGGTTTTCTGACTGCAACAAATCATTTACGGGAGCATCGATCAGGGTCAACGGGGTTTTTAAATCGTGAGATATATTGGTGAAAAATGCCAGTTTCTTTTCCGTAAGTTCGTGTTCTTTCTGAATTATAAATTCTGATATTTCTTTTTCTTTTTGTAACTCAATTCTTTTTAAGGAGGCGTATATAGATAGATATATAAGGGAAAATAAAATAACAGCATAAACAATATATGCATACCAACTGGCATACCAGGGCGGCCTGATATGGATAATAAGCCTGGTAGGAATGCCCTCCAGTGTTTTATCAGCGCTCTTTACTTCGAAGGTATAAGTGCCGGGGGACAAATTCGTGTAATTTGCATAATTGGTTTCACTTATAAAATTCATATTCTTTTCAAGACCAACCAAACGATAGGCATAATTATGATATTTTAAATAGCTTTTGGCTTTTACAAAAAAGTGAATGGAAAACGAATTTTTATTGTAAGGCAACCATAGTTCTTTCGTTTCTTCCAATGGTTGTTTTAACAGCTGTTTCCCTACCGGGTTTCTGATACTTTGGTTTTGAAAAGTGATATCCGAAATTATAATTTTTGATTCTGCCCCATATGAGTTGACTTTAGTAGGATCTATAATAGTGAAACCAGCCGTTGAACCGAAGATTATCTTACCATCGTCTGTTTTTGCCGATACCCTCTCGAAAAATTCATCCGCGGAGAGACCATCGTAATGGTTATAATTCAAAACTACCCCGGTCTCCATGTCAAACCTGCATATCCCTGAGATAGTGCTGATCCAGAGAATACGATCATCAACAGACTCAATCCTGATGAGATTATCGGAAATTAAGCCGTCTTTTATGGTGTATTTTTTGTAGTTTTTTCCATCTTTTGAAATGCATATCAAACCAGTGGAAGATGCCAGCCAGTAAGTACCCTTTTTGTCCTGATAGTAATCAATAATAAAGCTATTGGTTTGTTTATAGATTTGTTCATTCATTTCCGATAACTTGTTTTCCAATACGTTATCTTTTAAATTAATATGAAATAAACCTTTGTCGGAGATAAGGGCTAATAATTCGCCGTCCCGGTTTTCCCGTATAGTATTTAATAAGCAGTAAAATTGGTTACTTCCTTTGGTATATAGCTCAAA
>DATBXH010000384.1:0-4998 GCA_036514375.1 Bacteroidales bacterium
TTTTTAACCTTCAATCCGCCTTTCATTTATTCAATTAAGATTTGCTCTTTAATTTGTAGGACGGCTCCTATTGCTTTAATGGCTTTATTTACTTTCTGTTCAAATACCTTTGGCAAGGTGTAATTGTATTTTTGGAGTATCATATCTAACTGAGGTTTAATAGGAATAATTACCCTTTCCCCTGTTTTCTGTTGGATTAAAGAGATTACTTTTAATCCGTTGTCTAATTCTTTAATACTTTCAGGTTTAATTTTTGAGAAATCCGAAAATCTTTGGGCAGTGTAACAACCAATCAAGAATATATCTCTTGCAATTTCTAATTGTGTAAGATTGGTTACGTCCTGTTCTTGAAGTATCCCTTGTTGTTTTATAGTCAATTTATTAAAATCAAGTTTAAACATTTGATTAACCTCAACTTCGGTTAAGTAAATGTTTTCTACCTGAGTCTTAAGAACTTTGAATTTTTTACGGTCAATTTCCATGTTATTGTGTAATCCTTCTTCACGTGCACATCGCATTATTGATTTTAGGTTTTTAACATGCCTTCCTATGGTATTAACTTTATAATCCTTTTTAGTAAAATAATTGACAAATTCATCATAAAAGTCAATGGTTATATCCTTGAAATTTAACTTGACTCTTTTTTCTTCCTGATAATTATTGAATTGAGTTTGAAACCCTTTAAAATTTTTAATAGAGCCTTTTTCATATTTCTTAATAACTCCATTATGGTCATAAAGCCTTTCTCCTGTTTCGGCTTCCTGAATAAATTTTTCAATATACTGATTTAACGATATTTCTTTGGTTATTTCCTTATGGTAACATTTGTCAATAACTGCAGTTAACCATTCTTTTGTTGGGATTGCGCCTGTTTGTACCAGTTCGTTAAACCGTTTCAGAACAAAAGTTCTAAGTTCAGCTAGTTCTTTTTCAATCTTAATTTTCTCGTCCTCAGAAAACACATTATCAAAAACGATCCTTTGTTTAAACGATCCTGTTTTATTACTCCAATATTCCGGATAAACCTTTGTTGGAATTGTAGTAATTAGGTCTGTTTCCCTTCCTTCCTTGAATCTTAAGTAAAATGAGGCCGGTTGTCCTTTTTTACTCGTTTTGGTTATTATTCTTATGCTAGCCATAGTAATTGATTTTCAATACTTAGACAAAGATAAGACTTTCCCCACATTTTCCCCACAATTTTTTAATCTTATTTAATTTATCTTTACTTTTCTTAACATAAAATATTACAAGTTACTGATAATCTTTGAATAAAAAATAAAAGAAGAATAAAAGAAATAATAAGTTTGGAATCCGCCACTGACCTCAAAACGAAACCCGAGATAACTGATAATAAGTTGTTTCGGGTTTTATGTTTACTCACCCTCAGCTATTAAATTCTAAAAGTTGTGTATACGTTTATTTAAGAATCCTGTCACGGTTGGCATATGAGTAGTGGCAGTTTTCAAAGCAAATTGTTATCAACCGGGGCATAAGCTACATTAGAAGTACTGCGCTCGGCAACCCACAAACCCTGCCATTACTTATATGTACTGTTAGCGGGCGTTTTTATTTTATAGTGAGGTTATTCGAGTCTTTTTTAAGGGAGTCTTTCACAAAGTAGTCAGAAGTATCACGAGTAGAATAGTTAAAGGATTGATTTGAAAATGAATTTTGATGAATTTGAAAAACATTATCTTTTTCGAAATCTGATAATTTTTCTAAAAATAAGTCCGAAAAACCTATCGTTTTTAATAATTCTTTTTTTTCCATGGTTTAGCGTCCAGTTATTAGTGAAATATCATGTCTAAAAATACTATAATTTTCTGAAATGAAAATTTTATAAACGGGCGTATTTTCAAATACCCAGTATAGTAACGCCCAAAATCTTCTAATTGTTCTATCAAGGCCTGTAATTGTTTCAGGATGAATAATTTTTAGCCTACAATTTTGCCATGCAACTTCTCTCGTAATTCCACGGCGATGTGTTTTCCAGAGTCCATGATTACATAAAAGCATAGCAATATCATGCGCTCTTGTTTGCTTTTCAGTATCAGTAACTATATTGCCATTTGAGTGATGTGTCCATGTTTTAAACTTATAATTGTACAAATAACTCTCAACTAGTTCAATTGAATATTTACTAGCATTGAGTGCATTCCCAATATCCTTACTGTCCATTTGATGTAATATTTGCAAATCAGTCCATAATGGATTTTGTCCTTTCTTTAGCAAGTCATCACCCCTATTTTGTATATCTTCGATTAAAGTTAAAATCGCTTGTGCAGGTACATAAAATCCATCTTTATTAGGAATTTGAGGATCGATAGGGCCAATATATGCTCTAGAATCCATTATAATTTCATTACCAGACATTACAAAAATAGTACCTGCACTCATTGCCATGTTTGGTAAAATAAAAGACACACTATCAAAACGAGGTCTTAGCTTATCAACAAACTTTGCAACTTGTTCAGCTGAGCCACCTGGGGTAACCAAAATTATATCGATCTCTTTGATTGAACTTGGAATTGATGAAAGCATTTCAGAAAAAGGAAGGTCATCATTATAATCGATGGAAGTTGATGCTTTTATATTTGAGTTTACAATATTTGATAAATAACAAATAACTGGTTTTTTTCTGATACTTTCAATCTCCTTTAAAGACCTTCTAATTTCTGATGCAAAATCAATGTTGACAGCCTTATATGGTAAAAGACTTTCAAATTCACGTCCGTCAACCATTTTATCTAATAAAGAGTTTACAGGTTGAATTGCGATTGTGGGTTGCAATGTCAGTTTTTGCATAAGAGGGGGAATGTTTTTGATGTGAGATTTGTTATTCCTGTTAGAACTTTGTTTTTTATTTCTTTTCTTCTTCATAAGAACTAGATTAGTTGAGTTGACGTCATTTTACAATGCCCGCTAACGTTGCGTATAAGTTTTGTTGGGGAGCTACGGAGCGCTTCACTATCAAGGTGCACAAACCTTGAATAGTAGCAATGCCTTTTAAATTGGCACTTTTACCCCAATAAAATTTATACAGTGTTAGCGGTAATTATTTTTTTATATGTCCTTTTAATTCAGCAAGTTTTTGTTTAGCTAATTCTATTTTCTCTTTCTTTCGAAGTTCATCTAGCTTTTCGTCAAGAATAACTTCAATACCAACCCTTAACGTATCAAAATGGTCTAAACATGTTTTTTCATTCAATTCGTGAATACCTAAACTAAGAATCGAGTACATTCCTTTATTTTCAACAAGAAAAGCTGGTAAATATGAGTGAAGTAAATCTATTTTTTCATCCATTCTTGCTCTTTGAAAATCCGAATCTGAAACAGCACCATCTGCTTTTGCTTTTGAATAAGCTTCATATATAAGATGTTCAAATATTCTTCTTAAGTATACAAAAGAACCTATGCCCACACCATTTGCGGCCAAACCTATCGCACGTGTAAACTCTTTAAGCTTTTCTGTTGGTAACAATTTTGTGTATTGCTTAATTTCATAAATATGAAAATCTGCCACTGAAGGATATTGTCCAACTTTGGTTAAAGTCTTTTGTGTTGGCTGCCATAAAATATAATACCAAAACTCAACATCTGTTCTTTTGCATTTTATTCTGACTGTGCCAAATCCTCCACTATCAAGATATGCTGTACCGCTTGGAATAAGGTCAGTTGTCACGCAAAAAGTTGAGTCCACTTTTTCGAAAGGGTTATATCCATTAAAATCTTTAGCAACAGTTTTGTCAATTATTTGCTTAAATACTTCATAATTACTATCGTCAATAGTAATCGGAGTGTAAATTGGAGTATTGAAAAAGAATTCCGTTAATGTCATATTAATTTCTTTTGTGGTTTTGGTTTTATATAATTACCGCTAACTTTTATATCCCCGAAGTACTTTGCCTACATCATGTTTTAGTCTGTATAGCCGTACTTCGCCTATAACCCATTCATTCTTATCAAAGGCCCTGTTATTATTGCTTCGGTTTTCCATTCCCTTCTTCATAACAGTTAGCGTTGCATGTAATGTTATTCGTTGTCAATAGGTTTTCGCCATCCAAGTTATGAAAAAGTCAGATTGGGTGAACAGTATCTTAGCGATTTTTATGCACAGGGCGAGCTAATTATTTTTGAAAGCCGGAGTTTTGCTGTGTTGTTCCAGGCATGGTTATATTTTTAGCAGGTATCCAATTCCTAAAGATCTGTAACAACTGCCACGAATTATACCAATTAACACGAATAGAATAGACCTTTAGTGTAAATTAGTGTAATTAACTTCGTTGAGGGCTCCGCCGTTCGTGGCAACTTTGAGGAAAAAGTAGCTGCATTTTCCTTCCTCAACATCTTGGTGAAGCAATTTGCCAAAAGAAAATCTCTTCCCAAAGACTTTTTGGAGCATTTTGCCAAGAGCAAAACTATTCCCAAGATCTTTTTGGAGCAATTCGCCGAAAGCAAATCCCTTCCCAAAATCTTTTTGGAGCATTTTGCCAAGAGCAAAACTATTCCCAAGGTCTTTTTGGAGCATTTTGCCAGGAGCAAATCTCTTCCCAAAGTCATTTTGGAGTAATTTGCCAAAAGCAAGTCTCTTCCCAAGATCTTTTTGGAGCAGTTTTCCAGGAGCAAATCTCTTCCCAAAGTCTTGGCGGAGTATTTTGTCAGAAGCAATTGCTATATTTTTAGAGGATGTATATCGTTCATTCGCTGCTTTTTTAATAAAATGTCTTGACTTTTAATTAAAAACTATTAAATTTCGATCGTAAACCTCTTAAATCTAAATATTATGATTATTCAACTGCTAGCAAAAGCCAATTCGCGCGAATTAAACGGCGTTGCAACAAGTACTGTTTCAATTATCGTAAAATCAGCAACAACCGACGCAAACCTGGTTAAATTAAACACCAACCTGAAAGGAAGTAACGAAAAACTAACCGTTGCCTTAGACAGAAGTCTCGGAAGTGATAAAACTGAGCACATTTGGGAATTGGAAGGGGCTCG
>DATBXH010000385.1:0-3605 GCA_036514375.1 Bacteroidales bacterium
TTTCCGCATTAAAAGAAAGTTTTAATGTTGCTGAAAACTTTTGATGTTTTGTCGGCTGAATCAGGATAGAAGAATGTGATAAACTGTCAATAACCTGACTCTGTAATTTTAATATTAATTCGCCGTTCTTAAAACTGTAAAAATCTGAGAGCGGAGTTCTTATTGTATGCCATTTTAGAGCAAGTTTATCCGTGTTAAATTCATCTTTATAAGGTTCTTTCGAAATTGGTGACCAGGGTAAGTCAGGACGTTCCTGTTCCGATAAGACTTTCCCAAATCCCGGATTAAATATTGGTGTTCCATTTTCTATATTTACCTTGCAAAGAAATGTTTCTCTGGAAAGTGGTGTTTCTCCCTCTATTAATCTTTTTCCCAAAACCACAGCCCACCAATCTCCATTTTGAGTCTGGACTAAATCAGCATGTCCAATTGACTGAATTGGATAATCTCGTCCTAAATGCCTGTGAGTGATTACAGGGTTAACGATATCAGAGACATAATTTCCCAAAATCTTTGAGCTATGATGTGATGTTACTGCATGATTTTCATTTGTTCCTCCTTCTGCTGTTATTAATAGGTAACGATTATCAATCTTATATAAATGAGGTGCTTCTGTGTATCCGGCATTATTTGCGTGACCATAGGATAAGATTTTCATTTCTCCAATTAATTTTTGCTGATTTAAATCTAATTCCTGACCCCATATGGCACATTGCCCAGACCAAGATTTTTTAAAATCCCAATAGTTACCTGTGTAATAACATTTACCATCATCGTCCCAAAATAAGGAAGGGTCAATCCCTTTTGCATTTTTTAGCCAAATTGGATTGGACCATTCTCCTGAAGGATTTTCAGCAGTTATATAAAAGTTCTCACCGCAATTCTTACAAGTAGTTATTATGTAAAATAATCCTTCATGATAACGAATAGTCGCTGCCCAAATACCATATTTATCTTCAATTCCATTAAGATTAATCTGTTCAGGACGTGAAATGCCATGACCAATTAATTCCCAATTTATCAAGTCTTTACTATGGTATATTGGAATACCCGGAAACCATGTAAAAGAAGAAGTAACTAAATAGTAATCATTGTTTACTCGACATATTGAGGGGTCTGGTGCAAATCCTGAAATTATTGGATTTTGAAAATTTGTAGGTATTTCTTGACCGTTTACATAATAGCATACAATTAGAATAAATGCCGTCAAAAGTTGTTTTATAGTTTTCAAATTATAATAATTTTAAGTCCAGCTCTAATATATTTATTATTTCTCTCATTGTTAATTTTTGCGAATTCATCTATCAGTCAGGGTTGCACACAAACGTTGCGCATATGATTTGTTGGGGAGGTTCGGAGCACTTCTCTTTCATGGTAAACATAAACTTGAATAAAAGCAAAACCTTTTCAATTTGCTCTTCAACTCCAATAAATTATATGCAGTGTTGGCGGCTGGTGTTTTTTATCCATCGTATTCCCAACTGATTTTTGTATCTCGTTCTCCCGTTCTAAAATACTCCTTTAGCGATTCAAATCCTAATTCTTTATCAACTGTCCAATTTTCAGGATAGGAATCTATTTGTCCATTTGACAATTTAAAGTCACAGTATTTGTCGGAATTAGCAACAGAGTTTCTTGAGCTAAATCCACAATCACCGCTATGTCTTAGGTACATTAAAAATGCTTTTTCTTTATTTGTCATTAAGCATAATGAACTATCTCCAATTCCTTCAATCCAAATTTCCATAAAATCAAGGTGCTTTGAATCATTTATTAAATGTTCTAAGTCAATCATGTTTGATGGATGATAAACTTGATTATTTATGGTTACCTTAATCATTGATGCTCTGTATTTTTATACTTGAAACCAAACGGTTGTGTGTATGAAACCTTGGGAATTGCGGGCTTCGTTCCTATCCGCCGACACAAACGCCAATGCAGGGCAGAACGCTTGAATTAACCACCTAAATCCCCAATGTTTTATACACGTGTTGGCGTGTCGTTATTTATTTTTTCCAAAATTCCCACCACTTTTTTTCAGTACTTGGATTCGTATTTTTTTCAATCCAATTACCATTTGAATCCTTTGTCCATTTTTTATCTACACCATCTAAAGTAATCACAGAACCAATCCCATTGTCAACTGTATCAATTAGTTATTCGTCAAACCAATAAGAATTCTTTAAATCCTCAAAATATACATTAATAGCAAAATCTTTTTCGGCCTTACCAATTACTTCAACTTCTGTAATTGAAGGTGTAGTTTGTCCAAAAACATCTCCTATTTTTCCAGCTAATCCTATTTTTTCAGTCTCAGGAGTTGATTTTATTTTAACCTTGTTCCCAAATGATTCAAACATACTATTTTGTCTTATTGAATTACATTCCCCTTAAAGTCTCAGCAAAAGTGCCATAATAACCAATAAAAATCAATTCATTTTTATCTGATTTCATTCCCAGTCCAAACATATTATCTTCTAAGTCATAAACTATCTTATATCCATCACCGTCTTCTGTTTCTTCTAAAACTGTCCAGAGTTGTATTTCCTTGTTATCATTAAACGAATCCAAATATGTTTGTTTGATAGGTTCAATCAAACAACTATCAAGTTCGACTCCATGAGCATTTGATAAATCAGGATTTTCCTTTAATTCTTCCTGTATAATTAATTTAATGTCTTGTCTGTCCATGTCTTTTATAATGCACGCCAAACGGTAAATTATATGTTGTCGTAGCGGATTGCGGGTGATTGTCTGTCCGTAGGACAAAGACAATCAGGCGGGAATCCGAGCTACGCATACACAGAGAAACCGCTATGCAATATATAAAATGTTATCGGCTGGTATTTTTCCTATTATTTATTACTTTACTTGGTGAATGTCCAAATCGTTTTTTATATGCATATGAAAAGTGGGACAGGTTTTCAAAAACTAAGTTAAGATATATGTCAGATGCTTTTTGTTTTTTCTCCGTCAAAAAATCGCAATATCCCTTTTTTAACGTACAGAAAGATGTGAGATGAAATAAATTGCTCTTGCCAAATATCAGAGTTTGCGCTGATCGATTTTTCTTCTTTTGGGTTCATACTGGTGAGAGTCTTTGCTTTTGGCTACTCTGGAAAATGAATTCCTGTGATTTGCTCCGCCAAATTCCAAAGCCGTTCAGCAACTGTTTTGTCCAAAGCATTTTCCTTAACACTTGTCAAAGTTGGATAACCTCTGTATCCATCCTCATCGGGCTCATATAAATTGCCACCTGTCGCTTCGTTTGAAACTGCTGCATATAATGATGGTAAAGCACCCTGCCATGGCTCCATAAATTCGCCCAAACGTTCAATCCCCGCCTGAATGGCTTCTTCACTCAGATGGCGTGTCAATTCAGTTTTGTTTGCTCCGGGCTGTGCTGCAATGGAAAGTACTTTATCTCCTTTTGCAGTAATTCTACGGTGCAATTCAATTGAAAATATTAGGTCTGCCAATTTGCTCTGCCTGTATTCACGCAAAGGCATATAGTTTATTTCAGATTTTAAATTATCAAAATCAATTACCGCGGTTTGATACCCGTTACTGCTAACAGTTACTATTCGTGAATCCGGACATGACTT
>DATBXH010000386.1:0-2144 GCA_036514375.1 Bacteroidales bacterium
TCAGGTCGGGTAGTAGGAAGAACTGCTGCACTTTCTTTTAATTCAGTTTCAACAAAAGCCCAAACATCTGCTTTAGGGGTGCGGGATACACTATTTGCTTCCGCCACGGTAAGCACATGTTTAACTAATGGCACGTCCCCAAAATATAAGGCCAGGTTAAAATACTGGTAAGCTCTCAGGGTACGTACCTCAGCAGTCATGATGGCCTTTTGGACGGTATCCATAGTGATATTTCCTATGTGATCGAGGAAATTATTACAGGTCGTAATTTTTTTGTATCCGTTAGCCCAATAATTACTTATAACCCAATAGCTGGGAGTTAATGTACCGTCTGTTACATGATCCGGGATAAGTTCCTTTTCAGAACCGTCTCCTGCCATCAGGTCAAGATATAAAAGGGATCTGGGGGTCCAAAAATCTTCACCCTGCCAGCCTGCTCCGGTATTATAACAGCCAACAAGGGCTAACTGGGCATCTCCTTGTGATTTCCAGAATGTGGCATCCGAAGACGCATCTAATGGCTGTTTATTGAAAAAGTCCTTACTACAGCCAGAGCCAAAGGTTATGAGCATCACTAAAATGATGTATATTTTAGGCAATATTAAATTGAAATATCTTTTTTTCATTTTATTAATTTTAATAGTTAAAATCTTAAAAATTAGATTATGCTTAAAATTTAAGATTGATGCCAAATGTGTAAATGGCAGTGATCGGATAAAATGGTGTATTATCTCCAGTTCCCTGGTACATTTCAGGATCCCAGCCAGTGTAAAAATGGTTCAACGAAAAGAGGTTCTGCCCGCTTAAGAAGATACGCAAATTGTTTATTCTAATTTTTTGGGTAATGCTTTTAGGAATGGTGTACCCAATCTGTAGATTCTTAACCCTTAAAAAACTAGCATTTCTGTTCCAGAATGTTGAGGTTTGAACATTTTCGCTACCCATACTTAAGCTTGTGAGTTTGGGATATTTTGCATAGGGGTTAGGGTTTGCTTCTGTCCATGCATTATCGGCCTGCCATTTTTGAATATTACCTGAGTTATAGAATGCAAAAGCTTGATAAGAACCCATCTGTTTCTCAAATCCTCCCAGACCCTGCAGTAATAATGAAAAATCAATCCCTTTATAGTCAGCTGAAATAGTAACGCCATAGGCATATTTGGGTGTTGTAGATCCGATCACTTTACGGTCGTATGTAGCATCAACCTTACCATCCGGAACACCATTAGGACCGCTGATATCTTTAAAGCGGATAACGCCGGGCTGACCTGCAATTGGTTGTGTCGGGTAATTTGCTACGTCAGATGCATCTTTAAATATTCCATCGGCAACATAACCGTAAATAGCACCAATCGGCTGACCAACAAAAAGTCCCTGGGCAATATCCTGTTGTTTGCCATCGGCAAGTTTTGTCACTCTGTTTTTTGTGTAGGAGAAATTGGGTGTAACGCCTAATCTTAGTTTACCAATAAAAGTTTGAAAATTAAGAGTAGCTTCAAATCCCGTATTTTTCACTTCCCCTGCATTATAATAGGAGGTGCCTAACCCCAATACACTTGAAACAGACTTTTGGTAAAGGATATCAGATGTTGTTTTATCAAAATAATCAAAAGTCAATCCAATTTTGTCTTTTAAAACGCTTAAATCAATTCCAATATCGGTTACCTGCGTTGTTTCCCATTTTATATCGGTATTCGGCAATGTGGTTAAAGCTACTCCCGAAGCAAGGGTTCCACCAAATGTGTAATTCTGACCTGAAGCCAATACATATTGGTAAGGGTATGTTCCTATATTTTGATTTCCCAATTCTCCCCATGAAGCCCGAAGCTTTAAGTTGGTAATCCAACTTACATTATCCTTAAGAAAGGATTCTTCGGATACTCGCCATCCTGCAGAAAGTGAAGGGAAAAGGCCCCATCTTCCATTTGACGGGAAACGGGATGTTCCATCATACCGTGCATTTGCTTCAAAAAGATATTTCTCATTGAAAGAATAATTGATTCGTCCGAAGTATGACCTCAATGCCCATTCTGATCCCGATCCGCTGTTTTGCATATTCGTGGCGGCACCAGCATTTAATTCATATAATGAATTGTTTGGAAAATGATCTCGTGAAGCTGTAGTCCAGTCTTCCCTGTAAGTTT
>DATBXH010000387.1:0-4765 GCA_036514375.1 Bacteroidales bacterium
AACGCCACATTTTCAAATAATTTTCCCTGCAGAATTTGAAAAAGAAGCCAACCGTCTGGCTACCACACTTGATTACCTTTACGACCATGTTAGCAAAACTCTAAACTATCAACCCCGAAAGATTTCTGTTTTACTTCACAGCGAATCATCTTATTCCAATGGATTAGTAACATGGGCCCCAAAAAGAATGGAATTGTATACCACACCAGCCCAGGACAATTATGCCCAGGACTGGCTCGATCAGCTTGCTGTTCATGAACTCCGGCATGTTGTTCAAATTAATAAATTAAACCAGGGTATTACCCAAATCATGAGTATTCTTTTTGGACAACAGGCAGTAGGTTCAGTTACAGGCCTTTTACCACGATGGTTCCTCGAAGGAGATGCTGTGAATACCGAGACAGCATTAACCTCAACCGGACGTGGCCGTTCAGCTTCCTTTGAAATGCAGGTGAAAGCAATGGTAACAGAGCGTGATTCACTTTTCTCCTATGAAAAAATGTTACGCGGCTCATACAAGGACTATATTCCTGATGAATATCAGTTTGGTTATCCCATGGTTGCATGGGTGCGAAAAAATTACGGCACATCGGTTTTTAGTAACGATCTCCAATTCATAGGACGAAATCCCTATGTCCTGTTTCCGTTTCCGTTAAGTCTGAAAAAACAGATTGGTCTGCCAAGTAGAAAACTTTATAAAGCAAGCTACAGCGATCTTCGACAACAATGGAGAACCCAAATCTCAAATGTTCCTCAGGATAGCTATATAACCTGGAATTCAATAAATAAAAAAAATTTCACCAGTTACAGATTTCCTCAATTCATAAATGATACCACTATTCTGGCGGTGAAATCAGGCATTGATCAACTAACTGAATTTATCCTTTTATACAAAAGCGGGAAGGAAAAAAAAGTTTTCACACCCGGAACCTTTAATAACGATAAATTTTCATACGCAAACGGTAAATATGTTTGGGGAGAAGAAATACCGGATATCCGCTGGACAAATCGCAGCTATAATTGTATTAAAATAGGGGACCTCAGGACAAATCAAGTCAGGTTGCTGACAAGAAAGACACGTTATTTTGCCCCTTCTCTATCGTCCGATGGAAAGAAAATCGCAGCTGTGGAAGTTACCCTTAGCAATGACATTTACCTGGTAATCCTGGATTCCAAAACAGGCAGTATCATGGAAAGAATCGCCTCACCGCAGAATAAATTTCTGCAAATGCCGGAATGGATAGACCAAAACGATAATATAGTAATGGTAGCAACCGACAGGAAAGGAAAAAGCCTGGTAAGCTACACCATTACGGCTAATACATGGAAAATACTGGTTCCAACCACAACACGTAATATCACGTTGCCAACGCATGCAGGAGATTACATCCTTTATACCTCGGATTACAACGGAACTGACAACATATATGCGGTAAACCTGAGCGACACATCAAAATGGCAGGTAACAAATGCAAAATATGGCATTACTGACGCTAAAATTTCAGCGAACAATGCCATTATTGGTTTTACAAAATATACTTCGCACGGATTTGATGTGGAATCTGCTTCATTTGATCCAAAATCATGGAAAAAGTTAAATGATATTCATGATTCGTCACCCAAGCTTTACGAAGCCAGTGCCAAACAGGAAAACTTTAATTTCCAGGACAGTATATTACCAGATAAGCAATACAAAATCAGCCGTTATTCAAAACTTGCACATACTATTAACATACACAGCTGGGCCCCGTTTTATTATGACTATAACTATTTAAACGTCACCAATAACTCAATTACGCCCGGATTTTCCATCTTATCACAAGACAAACTTTCGACCTGCTATGCTTCAGCAGGACTTTCATATTTTCAGGGGCAATCATATTGGAAATCAGATATTACTTATCAAGGATTATACCCGGTTGTAGATTTTTCAGTGACCGCCGGTGGACCTCAGGTTATTCGCAATGAACCGAACTGGAGACCAAACATCTCGGGTACTTCAATGAATACGATCACTTCGGTTTACATCCCGTTAAATTTTACCCGAAGCTGTTACATCACTGGTGTCACACCATTAGCTCAATGGGAATATACGAACGATGTTTTTATGAACCCAAAAGACAGTAGTTCTTATGAAGGTATGGACTATCTGACTTACGGTTTAAATGCTTACAGCTATTTACAGATGTCGTACCGTGACCTGGCACCCAAATGGGGTTTATCGGTTTCATCCAGAATTACATCAACTCCACTTGATAACATTCAGTTTCGTTCCATTTGGTATGTTCTTGGAAGGCTTTATCTTCCAGGGTTACTAAACCATCACAGTCTCCAGCTCTCCCTCGGCTACCAGGAACAAGAGCCTTCGCGATGGATATATTCGAGTCGCTTAGCCTTTCCAAGAGGCTATTTATCAAGAACATCTTACCGATTAACTGCTTTCACTTCAGATTATTCTTTTCCAATCTTCTATCCTGATTTTTCACTCGGAGCACTTCTTTATGTAAAAAGAATTCGGGGGAATCTGTTTTTTGATATTGCAAACAATTACAGGACCTATGCCATTCGTCAAAATCAGAGACTTTGGGAAACAGAACAACTAAGCAGCTATGGATTTGACTTAACCTCTGATTTTCATGTGCTTCGTATTATTTTCCCAATCAATGCAGGGGTGCGAATGATTTATATACCACAGCTCAAACAATATTCTTCGCAATTATTATTAAGCGTAGACTTATCAAATTATTAGGAAGTTATTTCTAAATTTGCACTAACCACAAAAAAGTTCACCGTGTTTGAATATATAGAACGACATAAAATTGGTATCTTAACCACCATCGTCATACACTTGATGCTGGTAACCCTGTTTATGGTTATTCGATTCGGAGTAATGAAGAAAAAAGAAAAACAGGAAGTTTTTATCGACTTTGTTGACCCGACTATTATGGAGAAAGCCATTGAGCAGAAGAAACAAGAGGTAAAGAAACTTTCGGAGAAGCAATTTATCAAGGACCTGCAAAAAGAATATTCGATAAAAAACGTGGCAGTTAACGAAGCGGATCAAGACGGTAAGCCGGAAGTAGATAAGATGGTAAAGGATATTAAAAGTGAACTAAATATAAAAGATAACAAACCTGCTGATCGAATAAACCCACAACCCAAGATCGAAGAGTTAAAGAAGAAAGATGCGGTTACGGAGAAAAAACCGGAGTATACAGAAAATGCTAAAGGAGAACGTACCTTTGTAAAAGGTGCTACCACGACCACTTATTACCTTAAAGGCAGAATGCATGTGTACATACCCATACCCGTATATCAATGCCAGGGAAGCGGAAAGGTGGTAATGGATATCGTAGTAAATCAAAACGGGTATGTAATCAACGCTACCGTAAACAAGGCCGAATCACAAATTACCGAGGAATGTCTTATAGAAGCAGCAAACCGGGCTGCCTATACCACCCGGTTCAATGCCTCAAATACTGCCCCGGAAAAAGAGCAGGGACGAATAACATATCTTTTTATAGCCCAATAAAAGAGTCCTAGCCTTATTTTCTTTATGATTAATCTTCGTTAGCGCATTTAGTCCAGTAATACGTAAATCCATTACGAGGTGCCTTTTCAGGATCTATCCATACCGTATAAAAATGAAATGATGATGTATTTTTCAGTGTTATTTCCTGAGGATCGGTTGTTCCTACTAACCTTAAATTTTGATTTGCACCTGCCCAGATACTAAAAGGCATCACAAAACCTTTGTCCACCTCATCCCATTGGTATTTTAAAACGATATCGTTACCAACCTTCCGATAGCTATACTTTAATACCGGCAGGTTTTTATCATACAGAAATTTTTTAAAAAAAGCTGAATAATTGTTACCTGTATATTCGTTAACCATGTGAATAAAGTCGGTTGTGGTTACGATTTTCTTTTCATACTTCAATGCAAAATCCTTTATAATCTTAAAGAAAAGAGAATCGCTATCAATGGTACACCGTAAGTTATGCAGAATAGTTGCTCCCTTCATATAACAATCGTTTGAAGCAAAAGCATTTTCGTTAACATTATAATTTTCCACGACAGGCCAAATATTATAGATGCGCTCCATTTCGCGCTTCATCTCTTTTACATACATTGCGTAACCATCCACATGCTCTATAAACATCATCTCGGAATAGGTGGCAAAACCTTCCTGCAACCAAATGTCGGCCATATCGCTTGCAGTAACCGAATTGCCCCACCATTCGTGTGCCGATTCATGAACAATAATGTAATCGTATTTTTTATCAAGGTACATCTGATCCTTGGCCTGTTTATTAAAATCGTTTCCATAGGCAATGGCTCCCTGATGCTCCATCCCTTCATACGGTGACTCAACAAGGCAGTATTTATCTTTCATAAATGGAAATTCACCAAATGCTTTTTCATAGAATTCCAACACTTGTTTAGCCTGACCAAAGCATTTTTGAGCTTCTTCGAAATTGTAAGGAAGCACATAATAATCAAGCGGATATTTCCCGTATTTATTGGTGATAGTATCGCTGAAATGCGAGAATTTTCCAAGATAAAAGGTGATATCGTAATTATTTATAGGATCATCTACAAACCAGGTATGGCTCGTATAATCCTTATCAACATCTTTCTTACCCTGAAAACGTCCGTTGGAGACAACGTCGTAACCCTTTGGTACAATAAAAGTAAGTCGTGCCGAATCCGGTTCGTCGGACGGATGATCTTTATCAGGCCACCATGAGCTTGCCCCTAAAT
>DATBXH010000388.1:0-2111 GCA_036514375.1 Bacteroidales bacterium
GAAGCAGAAAAATGTTTACCCTGCCATGTATTTAATTCCTGAAGGCGTTTTTCAAGCATTTGCAGCAACATAAAATTACGCACCAATCCCCATCCGGGGCCAGCTAAGTACCTTGGTGGCACCTCTGCAGCAAATCGCTCCACCACGAACGACGGGTTCAACTGTTCTAATATTTCAATAAAGAAGTCTATATATTCATCTATTTCGAAAAACTCAAAATTCTCAGGATGTTTTTCATATTCAATTGCCATTGCAGTATTCTTTAGTATCTGCAACTGATGAAATTTTATATTGCTTAGTGGCAATTGATTGATCATCTTAACTTCAGATATCATCTCGTTGCGTGATTCACCAGGTAAGCCAAGAATAAAATGAGCCCCGGTTTTAATGCCCCGTTTCGCAGTCTCTTCCAGAGCTTTAACTCCATCTTCAAAAGTATGACCTCTGTTAATCCGAAGTAACGTCCTGTTATAGCAAGATTCTATACCGTATTCAATAATAACATAGTATTTCTCTGCCAGTTCCTGGAAATAATCAAGTTTTTCATGATCAATGCAATCAGGTCGTGTACCAATAACTAAGCCCATTACCCCTGGAAACCTCAAGGCTTCTTCATATTTCTCCTTTAAGTTGTTTAGAGAAGAATAAGTATTTGAAAATGCCTGAAAATATGCAAGAAATTTATTGGCTTTTCGGTACCGGTTAGCATGAAACTCAACCCCTTCCTCTATTTGATGGGTAATGGATTTAAATGGCTGACAATATGAGGGATTAAATCCATCGTTGTTACAAAAAGTACACCCTCCCACCCCTTTGCTCCCATCACGATTGGGGCATGTAAAACCCGCATCAATCGTGACTTTCTGAATCCGTTCGCCAAAGGTTTTGCGAAAATAATCAGTATAATTATTAAACCGCCTTTGATGTCTCCATGGAAATAATGTTTGTTCCAATGTCAAAATCTCAAAAAAATTCGATTAGCTATTAATTATCACTTTGCAGCATTTATAAAGGCTGTAAGGTTATTGGTAGAAACCTGTGGTGGCATACCTCCTGCACATGACAACAGCAAACGCGATCTATCATTGACTTCAGAAAGAAGTTTTTTAACAGCATCTTCTACATCCCCTGCCGTACCTGAAGCCAGAACATCTCGGGGAGGAATGTTCCCCAAAATGGTCAATTTATGACCAGTAAGATCAAAGAGCTTATTAATATGCGTGTAAATACCCGGATTATAAAGATTTATACCCAATTCCGGATAATAAGCCACGGAAGCCTCACATTCAGCATCATTATGAAAGAATTTAACCTTCATGTTATTATCATACAATTCTTTAAAATAAGGATACGCAAATTCCTTAAATTCAGCTTCTCCAATAAATCCAACAATATCATCGAGCATCAAAATGCCTTCTATAGATGGAAAGGTCTTGCGCTGCAATTCGTGCCAGCGATGAAGGAAATTGGTGATAATCCGCAATAGCTTATGCGCACGCTCCGGATCCATCATCATTAATGTCAAAAATTCAGTAACTCCCATAAGGAATGTTGCAATATTTAGAGGACCCCGTGAAACTGAAAATTTTATAGCATGCCCTTTCTTCTCGATCAATGGTTGTGCGTGTCTTAAACGATTTAGCATAAAAGGCAATAATCCATCAGACTCAGGATTAGGTTCCGTCACCGAATCTATATCTTCAAAAGCATGAATAATTTTCTCAGCAAAGGGAAATTCGTTTTTATGAAAGATGCATTTTGCCCCGAATGCAGAAGGCTCAGTACACATTCCATACTCACTCCAGAATCCCGGCAGGAAAATAACCTCCGGGAATGTTTCAATGGCCTTAAAATTTGCATCGAGCCATATCTGGTCGTTAGTAAAATAATCAATAATGTTAATTCCGTACCAGTTTGGAAGCCAAGGGCAATCGATGATAAAGCCTATTGGTAACGTCGATTGTTTCTGACCGTTTGAAGCAGAAACGAGGGCCTCCCATTGTTTTGTAGTCATAAGCGCGTCCGTTAGTGTTTAGAAAAACAAAAATATAAATTGAACTTAAAAGTATATATCACAATAAAAATTTAATCAGAAGTCCTGTTAAAATTGA
>DATBXH010000389.1:0-3024 GCA_036514375.1 Bacteroidales bacterium
AAACACCAAAAAAGATTACCATGCGGACGAAATAGGTGTTTTAAAATTAAAACTTGAACCCAGAAAAACGTTGGGTTGCGGCGATGTGGGTTATATTATCTCGGGTATTAAAGCAGCCCGCGAAGTAAAAGTCGGTGATACTATTACCCATGTGGAGAATCCTTGTAACAAAGCTATTGAAGGATTTGAGGAAGTTAAACCCATGGTTTTTGCAGGTATTTATCCTGTAGATGCTGATGATTACGAAGATCTGCGTGCTTCTATTGAGAAATTGCAATTGAATGATGCCTCGCTTACGTTTGTCCCTGAATCATCTGCTGCACTTGGTTTTGGATTTCGTTGCGGTTTTCTTGGGTTGCTTCACATGGAAATCATCCAGGAGCGTCTCGATCGTGAGTTCGATATGGATGTCATCACTACAGTACCCAACGTGTCCTATAAAGTATTAACCACCAAAGGTGAAGATATAGATGTGCATAATCCGTCCGGATTGCCTGCTCCCACGCTGATCGACGTCATTGAAGAACCTTATATCCATGCACAGATCATTACCCAGTCAGAATTTCTGGGTGCCATCATGAAACTTTGCATTGATAAGCGAGGGATACTTAAAAACCAGGTATTCCTGACCACCGACAGGGTGGAGGTGACCTTCGAAATGCCTCTCGCTGAAATTGTCTTTGACTTTTATGATAAACTGAAGAGTATTTCAAAAGGATATGCTTCATTCGACTACCATCAAACCGGTTATCAAAAGGCTGACCTGGTGAAACTCGATATTCTGCTTAACGGGGAAAGTGTGGATGCCCTCTCCGCTCTCATTCACCGTGACCATGCTTATGACTTTGGCAGGAAAATCTGTGAGAAACTCAAGGAATTGATACCACGTCAACAATTCGATATAGCCATACAAGCTGCCATCGGTGCTAAAATTATTGCCCGCGAAACGGTTAAAGCTGTGAGAAAAGATGTAACCGCCAAGTGTTACGGAGGCGACATCACCCGTAAACGTAAGTTACTCGAAAAACAGAAAAAAGGAAAGAAGCGGATGCGTCAGGTAGGTAACGTTGAAGTACCGCAATCTGCGTTCCTGGCAGTGCTGAAGCTGGGGGATTAATGGATTTGAAATCAGTTTGAAAAATTGTAATTTTGAGCATCAAAAATTACTAATTATTCAATTCATGACATACACTGTACGTATTTCAGGAAATTCACCGCAGGCATTGAGCATTATCAATATGTTAAAGGCCTTCCAGGAGGAATTTGACTATATTGATATTACAGAAGAAAGCATGGATTACACTGATAAAGAACTTTCTCCGGAATTTTTAGAGGAGTTAGAGAAAAGGGCCGAGTATATGGAGAATCATCCAGATGAAGGAAAATCATGGGATGAAATAAAAAAGAAGTATACTGCTAAATGACCTATTCTTACATAATTTCCCCTTTCGCCGAACTTGATCTAGATACTATCCAGGAATGGTATACCTTACATAGTGAAACGCTATTCCCTAAATTTGACAAAGAATTCACTGCCTGTTTACATCTTATTGTTGCAAATCCATCTCAATTTCCATTAATTCGTAATAATATAAGAAGGGCTATTCTGAAACGTTTCCCTTACAGCATTTTCTTCCAGGTTAAAGAAGAAAAAATTTTCATTTTATCGGTGATTCACCATAAGCGAAATCCAAAAGTTTGGAAACAAAGAAAGGTTTAAATGTATTCCAAAGAAGAAATCTCTCAATTATCCAATTGCACTATTTGTCCACGCAATTGTCGTGCTGACAGGTTCTCCAAAAAACTTGGATATTGTAAAAGCGACGCTGGTTTCAACGTTTCATCCATTTGTATACATAAAGGAGAAGAACCAGTTATTTCCGGTACAAAAGGGATTTGCAATGTTTTCTTTCCCCATTGCAACCTGCAATGCGTTTTCTGCCAGAATCATGATATTTCCAGGAACAACGGCGTCATTTATTCGGAAGATCTTTCCTTTGATGAAGTTATCCAAAAGATTTGCGACGTTTTGGAAATGACCGAGAATATTGTCGGGTTTGTTTCTCCTTCACATTATATCCCACAAATGACCGCTATCATTCGGAGGCTTCATGACGCCGGAAAACATCCTGTGTTTGTATACAATACCAATGGCTACGATAACGTTGAATCCCTTCGCAAGTTAGAAGGAATCATTGATGTCTATCTTCCTGATTTTAAATATATGGATTCATCCCTGGCTTTTCAGTATTCGCAGGCCAGAGATTATCCTGTTATTGCTGCCGCTGCATTAAAAGAAATGTATCGCCAGAAAGGTTCTACCCTTATCATCAATGAACAGGGTATTGCAGAATCCGGTATTATTGTCAGGCATTTGGTTTTGCCCGGTGCGGCAGATCAAAGCATCGAGGTGTTGAAATTTATAGCCGAAGAAATCTCTCCCAAATTGTATATCTCACTGATGTCTCAATATTATCCGACCGGTTTGGTAAGCAACCACCCACTCTTAAAGCGGACCATTAGCCCTGAAGAATATGGTAAGGTTGCAGAAGCTTTCCATCAACTGGGTTTTTACAGGGGCTGGGTACAGGACTTGGATAGTCATGCTTCATTCAGACCGGATTTCTCAAGTGATAAACCTTTTGACTTATAAAAAAGAAACGACCGCTTCCCAAGTCGTAACAAAATCATTTACATTGGACCAATGTATGTTTACAATGACTCATTGTATGTTTACATTGGTTCATTGTATATATACATTGCTTTATTGTATATATACATCAGTTCAATGTATGTATACATCGTTCCAATGTATATATACATTACTCCGTTGTATGTTTACATTGGATCAATGTATGTTTACAATGGCTCATTGTATATATACAATGGTTTAATGTATGTTTACATTGATTCATTGTATATAAACATTGTTCCTATGTATGTTTACATTGAAACGGCAGGGAGCCACTTCGGAGGAACATGGATAATTTTTATAACAAAACTTATCCTTAACTTTCGGGAGCA
>DATBXH010000390.1:0-3720 GCA_036514375.1 Bacteroidales bacterium
CCGGGATGGTTTCTGGTGTACCTGAATCCGGTTTATATGGATCGGGAGATTGGGCCGTCATTATTCCCGTAACAAAAACGAATGACAGAAAAGGAGAGATGATCTTAAGATTCATACGTAATGAGAATAAAGGGTTAAAGATTCCGATAGTACATCCGCTTATCTTGGCATATACTTCGAATGATCGTCCGTAATCGGTTGCTCTGTTATTGAGTTCTCAGTCACTTTACCAACCTTAACTTTATCGGTGAGGATATCTCTGAATTTTGCCAGGCGCTTGGTGGTATGGGGATGCGATGAAACTTTCTCCGAAAACCAGTTCCAGAATCCGCGTTCCATCTGAATCTGTTTTACATATTCGAGGGTATCCACCTTTTTAAACAACCCTTTTCCTGAGGCAAGAAGCAACAAACCGCTTTTGACGCCTTCGGGACACAAGGCATATCCGATATTATCGCATGTATATTCGCAGGCCCTGGAATAGGCAAAACCCAGAAATGGGACAAGCGACGAAGGAAATAACAGTAGTCTCTTTACCAAATGTTTTCGTTTGATATGTCCCAGCTCATGACCTATAACAAACTCGAGTACCTTTTTGTCTTCGTCATATGCCGATTCTACGATTTCGGAAAACAATACAATATAATTTGTGCCCAGAAACCGGGTTGCAAAAGCATTCAGAAATCCGCCGTACTGAAGAATATAAACATCGGGTACGGACGACAAGCCCAATGCCCTCGATTGTTTGTTTACAATCTCATGAATGTCGGGAAACTGGTATGCTGTTACCTTTACGGCATTACCCTTCAGGTACCCTACCAGAACGCCAAATCGGAAAAACAGGAGAATAATAATCAGTGCAACATAGATGAGAATCAAATAAACACTGGATCTTGGTATGGTTTCCGACATAAATACACTTGCAATTCCAAGCAAAATCAGTACATACAAAATAATACTTACAATGGCTTTTAAAGCAAAATAGAGATGTTCCTTGTAATTTACCTCAAAATTAAGTGGTTGGTTCATAGTCTAACTGTTAATATTTATAGTCAAAATAAATGAAAATATTCCATAGATCTCTATCATAACAGCTACAAAAGCTTTGCAAAAAAAACAGTGCATAAACGACCGGGATGTAAATGTTAAAATCATTTAAAATATGGGAGTTTTGGTAACCCCAAACAACATTACATCATCGTCGCGCGTTTTACATTCAATGCTTAATTAAATCAATACGTTGCCATGCGTTTTAAAATTACGGTTCTCCTCTGTATCCTTACGCTCAGCGTTAACGGGCAATCAAATTATACGATTAGTGGTGTGGTAAAAGATTCATTAACAGGCGAAGTAATGATTGGAGCCTATATTTCCATTACCGATGGTCATACCGGATGTGTTACAAATGCCTATGGTTTTTACTCACTTACCCTTCCGAAAGGGTCGTACACTATTCGTTACGAATATCTCGGATATTTACCGGTAAACAAGGCTATCCAGTTAAATTCGGACGTCAGGACCGATGTGGAATTATATCCAAAATCGATATCGCTTAAGGATGTGGTGGTTTCGGGTGAGGCGAGTAATCACAATGTTACATCGAGCGAAATGAGCACTCAAAAATTAAATATTAAGGAGATAAAATCCTTGCCTGTGTTGTTTGGAGAGCAGGATATTTTAAAGACGATTCAGCTATTGCCTGGCGTTAAATCTGCCGGAGAAGGGAACAGCGGTTTCTATGTCAGGGGAGGGACAACAGACCAGAACCTGATTATGCTTGACGAAGCTCCGGTATACAATACATCGCATTTACTGGGTTTCTTTTCTATTTTCAACTCCGATGCCATGAAGGATGTAACCGTGATAAAGGGTGGTATTCCTGCCGAATATGGCGGACGGCTGTCGTCTGTTGTCGATGTTCGCATGAACGACGGGAATATGAAAAATTATGGTGTGTCCGGAGGAATTGGACTGATTTCATCACGATTAACCGTACAGGGACCCATCGTTAAGGATAAAGGATCGTTCATTATTTCCGGCAGACGAACCTATGCAGATTTGTTCCTGAAGCTCTCCAGCGATTCCAACCAGCGGCGAACCAGTCTTTATTTCTACGATCTCAACATGAAAGCAAACTATAACCTTGGGAACAAGGATCACGTCTTTCTGTCGGGATACCTGGGCCGCGATGTTTTTAATTTTGCACAACGTTTTGGTATTAATTGGGGCAATAAAACCGCTACCTTGCGTTGGAACCATTTGTTTTCCGATAAACTATTCCTTAACAGTTCCCTCATCTTCAGCGATTACAGTTACGATATCACTTTGCAGGGAGCCAACCGTAATGTTCAGATTAGTTCGGGAATCCGTGATTTTATGTGGAAGGAGGACTTTCAGTATTTTATAAGTCCGCACAATTCCCTCAAGTTTGGGCTCAATTCCACGTATCATAAGTTTTTCCCCGGAAGTTTAATCGCTACAGGCGATACTTCGGTAAACAGCAGGATTCTTCAAAGCAAGCAGGCTGTAGAGAGCGGAGTTTATTTCTCTGATGAGATTGATCTTACACCTAAATTGAAGATGAATTACGGGCTGCGTGTGTCCTCATTTTCTGTACTTGGACCCGGGACCTTTTATTATTACGATTCCGAAGGCGATATAACTGATTCGGCTGTATATAAAAGGAGTTCGGTGGTTAAAACATATTATGGGTTCGAGCCCAGGCTTTCGTTTACGCGGCTTCTTACACAGAGCAGCTCCATAAAAGCCTCGTATACCCGCATTTATCAGTATGTTCACTTGTTATCCAATACCACTTCCGGGAATCCTACCGATTTATGGCTTCCAACAAGCCATATCATCAAGCCGCAGTATGCCGACCAGTGGGCACTTGGCTATTTCAGGAACTTTGCCAATAATAATTTCGAAACATCGGTGGAGGTCTATTACAAACCCATGTACAATCTCATCGATTATAAGAAAGAGGCGGATATTGTACTAAACCCAAATATGGAGTCGCAACTGGTGTTTGGAAAAGGATTGGCATATGGTGCCGAATTTTTCATAAAGAAGAAAGAAGGAAAGTTTACCGGATGGATAAGTTATACCTTATCGCGCACATTACGGCAGTTCAGCGAGATAAACAATGGTAAATCTTTTCCTGCCAAACAGGACAGGATTCATGATATTGCTCTTGTGGGGATGTATCATGCCAGCGAGCGGTGGGAACTGGCTTCCACCTGGGTTTTCAATACCGGCGATGCTGTTACGTTCCCAAGTGGTGTCTATGCGATAGAAGGACGTTACGTACCCCTGTACACCGACCGCAACGGATACCGTATGCCGGATTATCACAGGCTCGATTTTAGTGCCACCAATACGAAAAAGTTGAAAGGAACCCATGAACGAAGCTGGAATTTCTCCATATACAATGTGTATGCACGCAAAAATGCGTACGCCATCAATTTCCAGCCCGATCCGAATAATCCCAAGAAAACGCAGGCTGTCAGGCTTTCGCTGTTTTCCATCATACCATCTGTAACGTATAACTTTAAATTCTGACATTATGTTTGCTTTTGTCAATCGATATAACACTATCATATATTGGAGGAGATTAGCTCTTGTTTTGCTGCCGGTTCCTTTTTTCTTCGCGTGCCAGGATGTCATCCAGGTTAACCTGAACAATGCTGCCCCTCGGATGATTATTGAAGGAAGTCTGAG
>DATBXH010000391.1:0-2707 GCA_036514375.1 Bacteroidales bacterium
TGCCATATCCGCTGCATATCTGGATACTGCCATGAAAAAGTTTATTACACAAACCGTTTCCTACTATAAGAATAAAATTCACTCATGGGCTGTTATTAGTGAACCGCTCGCAGATAATGGTTCAATCCGAACCAATGCAAATACCTCAACGAGTGGTTCAGATGTAGTAGTATGGTCAAACTTCATGGGTAAAGCGTTTGGCGACAGTGCATTTAGATTTGCACATGCTGCCGATCCTTCTGCCTCGTTATTTATTGACGAGTCATACCTGGACGTTTACCCTGCAAAAGTAGATTCTTTAATTGGCTACGTTAACCGGTTGAAAGGGAAAGGTGCTCAAGTTGACGGAGTTGGAGTTATACTGCATTTAAATTTCAGCAATTCATCAAGTGCTTCATCATATGCTAATATTGATAATGCCTTTAAAAAATTGGGAGCCGCAGGATTAAAAGTCAGGATATCTGCTTTGGACATCAATGAAAACCCTTTAGGTAAACCCAACTTCGACCCAACGGATGTATACAAACTGGATTATCAGGCCGTTGCTTATAAATTTGTCATCGATTCTTATATTAAGAATATTCCGGCAGCTCAAAGAGCTGGAATTTGTTTATGGGGTGTTGATGACGGACATAGTAATATAAGTATAATTCCTGTGACCTCTACTACAACCTCCACAACTTCCGTGTCTCCTTTGTTGTTCGATAGCAACTTCACAAAAAAACCTGCATTCTCTGCTGTTCTGCAATCTGCTAAAGGACAATAATTCTTATTATTACTGCGTATTAAAAGGGTGCTGCTTCCAGCACCCTTTTTTATTTATTGAAAAATGATGTTGTTAATGCCGTCATTCACCTTCTTATTTAACAGAACCTTTTAAACCAGGACCTTTCAGGTATTTGCCTGCATATTCCAGAAATGTTGGCCAGTTAGGGCCAGTGGTATGTCCGCCTGAATGCTGACGGAAAGCGATTTCTCCATCGGTAAGGACTGTTCCCATCGGAGGCATTTCAGCAGTGCCTAATCCCTTTTTGCCTAAAAGTTTGTATACCGGTTCCGCGTAAACGCCGCCAAGGAACATTCCTTTGTCATCCACCCAGTTTCCTTCTACAAGTGGAGAACCACAACTGATGAAAACCGGACGTGGCGCACACAGGGCAACTAATTCGTGGGCATCAACCGGTAAATCGTTTGCAGAAAGAGGGCCCGCATACTTCAAAAAATTACCTGCCATCCAATGGTATTCAGCAGAGGATGCCACATTCTCAATCTGCTCTCCAAAGTTCCGTCGGAGAATCTTAACCCCTCCCTCACCAGATGATCCCACAAAAGCAATGGCAAACCGTTTATCATAAGCCATAGTTACAATGGTGGCTTTACCATACCTGGAGAGTCCTTCAATACCAACCTGTTTTGAATCTACCGATTTATCAGTCTCAAAATAATCCAATGCACGGCTGGCTCCCCAGGCCCAAGCGCGTAAAGCACCCCAATCATCTAATTCCCGGGGTTGTCCTTTATTAACCAGCCCTATAATTCCTTCAGTAAGTCCGCCACCATTATCGGCCTGATAACTGGTCGGAATAATAACCGCATATCCCCAACCTTTTGCAAGAACCAATTTTTGCCAATCATTAATGCCGGGAGGAACCCGGCCAAATTTAGAGAAATCGAAGCCAAATTCAAGAATGACAGGAACCGGACCAGGAGCATCTGCGGGAGTAGTCAGTGTCAATTGAATACCCACCGTAATAAGCGGATACAACGAATTATCTACATGTCCAATCAGTTTTTTGGTCACTACAGGTATGCTATCCCTCACTTCATCTGTCTTGCTTACTATTTCCCAGTTAACTTTGGGGACATTCTTTGGCACACGGCCATATACTTCCCTGTCAAAATCTTCCATAATTTCCGGATATCGCTTAGTCCACCATGTTTGCGCATCAGTAACCTTCTTTCCATTTTTCAATACTAAAGGATCTGGCAAGCCGGAGTATGTTGTAGCCTTCGACTCATCAGAATTAGCTGCATTTGGAGCTTTAGGGTCTCCTGATGGCCCTGGTCGAAGCGAAGTTATTCCTAATAGCTTCATTATCCGCTCATGATCCTCCTGTGCAGTGAGTTTTACAGGTGGAGTAGTGTCTGCCTGGTGTATATTTGTTTGAGCATTAATACAAAGTATCAACAAAATACTTTGACCCAGCAGACAAAGTAATTTTTTAGCTGCTTTCATAGCACTTAGCATTAAATTATCAAGTGATGATTATCTATGTTATTTATTGTTATGAAGTAAAAGGTGAAGCCCAAACTCTCACCAAAAGTGGCAGTTCTACTAAAATTGCTCAATAGTCATTTAGTTTCCTTCATAAGGAATCGTGCCTTCTAAGATAAAGTGATGCGATTTTAACTTACTGACTGAGAGAAATCCGAAATCTTATGAATGAATTATTTTACAATCAGCTTTCTATAAATGGAGTTCTGATTATTAACAATTTGTACGACATAAATTCCAGCCGGGGCGTCTCCCAAATTCATCTCAATGAAGGTTTCTCCGGACAATTTAACCTGTTTAACTATCCTACCACTCATATCCAAAATATTGACAGCATCCGCACCGTCAGGGAGATTAACATTGAATGTTCCTGTCAAAGTAGGATTAGGATAAATGACACCATCGGACTTATCCATAACAAGATTTTGAGTC
>DATBXH010000392.1:0-3049 GCA_036514375.1 Bacteroidales bacterium
ATTATTCAGTAGACCAGATCGTTGCACAGGCCAGGAATATAAGAGGAAATATAGGTATTGCCTATACATACAACGAACCTACTGTATTTTATGAATTCATGTTGGACGTAGCAAAAGCTGCACATTCCGAAGGACTAAAAAACGTAATGGTTACCAATGGTTATATAGAGCAGGAACCGTTGCAACAACTACTTCCGCACATAGACGCTTTTAACGTTGATTTAAAGGCATTTAACGATTCATTTTACCATAAGCTTACCAACTCTCATCTCGAACCTGTAAAACAAGCACTTATCCAGCTTAGGAAAGCCCAGAAATACTTTGAAATTACCAATCTTGTCATCCCAGGACAAAATGATTCACTGGAGGAATTCAGCGCAATGATTGATTGGATACACAACAACTTAGGAGCTAAAACAGTCCTTCATCTCTCAAGATATTTTCCTCGTTATCAATTCACTGTACCTTCAACCAAAGATTCTCTGTTAAATCAGTTTTACTCCATTGCCAGGCAGAAGCTGAATTATGTTTACCTCGGGAATGTAGGCGATTTATCCCTCGGGCATGATACGGTGTGTGTCTCCTGCGGATCAACATTAATCGAACGTTCAGGTTACACTACAAATTCTGGCAACCTGACCGTTGAAGGAAACTGTAAACAATGTGGTAGCAAAACGGATATAATTTGTTAATAGCTAAACGAATAAACCCTTTGCATAATCAACATTTTATATTATTTTTAAGAGCTGTTTAATCCAAAAAACATAGTAAATAAAACCTCTGTACCAGAAACCTCTATTGTTTAATAAGCAATATTATGAGGCAAAAAGAATGAGGTTGATAGTTTGAGGTTTCCAGAGTAAAATAATAGAACCCTCAAAAATATTTGTGCTTAAATTGGCATATAATTTGGAAATAATTAAATAAGATTTAAACAATACTAGAAGATTATTAGCGTTTTAATTGCACACAGTCTATATAATGTATATTAGGGGTTTACATTTAAAAATTGTTAGTCTAGCCATTGCCTTTCTTCTCTTTCCAACTTCTTGTTCCATAAGGCATTCTGCGGAAAACGGTGCTTTTTTGATAGAGATTACAAAAGCGCAGGTAGTTGTAATTGCAATAATTGTAATAATAATCGTTGTAACAGCAATTCTATTTTATCAACTAATCCTCCGAAAACACAAACGAAGAGAGAGCTACATATCAAGCGAAACAGATCTTTTAAAAGCCCTGATAAATAATATGCCAGATTTTATCTATATAAAAGATACTGAAAGCCGCTTTGTCGTTGCTAACCAGCATTCTGCCGACGTATTAGGCGTTGCCACTCCTGAAATGCTGATAGGCACTAGTGATTATGATTATTATCCGAAAAAAATGGCCGATAAATTTTTTAGGGATGAACAAAAAATTATAAAAACACGGACTCCGCTTATTAACATAGAGGAAGACGGATATGATATAAATAAAAACAAGATTGTAGTGTCCACAACTAAAGTCCCATGGATTGATGGTAATGGAAATGTTCTGGGCACAATAGGTATTGGTAGAAATATTACAAAACTTAAAGAAATTGAGCATAAGCTCATTAAACAAACGAAACATTTGCAGGAAGTAAACCTGCTGCTCGAAGAAAAACATGAGCACATTAACCACCAGGCAGAAGAACTTGCAACGCAAGCAGAAAACCTTAAGCATCTGAACGAGGAGCTTCAAAAAATTAACGAGACGAAGGATAAGTTTATTTCCATCATAGCCCACGATCTGAAAAATCCTTTTAATGCAATTATTAACTTCTCAGAACTATTGCTGCTGAAGGTTGATCCTAGTATTGACCCTAAGCAATTGGAAATGATGGACATTATAAACAGTTCTTCAAAAATGGCTTATTCATTGCTCGAAAACCTGTTATACTGGGGCAAAAGCCAGAGTGCCAGCATACCTTTCAGGCCTATCAATCTCAATATCAGCGAAACAAGCAATGAAGTTGTAGAATTTCTGGAGGTTAGCGCCCGACTGAAAAGTATATCGTTAGTTAATGAATTACAGCCAGATATAATTGTTTTTGCCGATCACGACATGATTACAACCATTCTACGCAACCTGGTAAGCAACGCCATTAAATTTACCCCAAAAAATGGTAGTATCAAGATATCCAGCAACATAGAAAATGAATTCTGTATTATAACCGTAACAGATACAGGTATAG
Source organism: Bacteroidales bacterium (assembly GCA_036514375.1). Classification (GTDB taxonomy): domain Bacteria; phylum Bacteroidota; class Bacteroidia; order Bacteroidales; family JAAUTT01; genus JAAUTT01. The sequence goes on from DATBXH010000392.1 coordinate 2,216, forward strand.
GCATTTCAGCTCAGAAAATTGCAAATCTTTTTGTAGCTGAGAACGAGACAACCAAAGGCACATCCGGAGAGTCCGGTACCGGCCTGGGTTTGATGTTATGCAAAGAATTTGCAGTCAAAAATGGAGGCGATATTTTGGTAAAAAGTGAGGAAGGTCAAGGTTCTTCTTTCATTTTATCATTACCTTTAGCCGCACATTTTTGATGATTTTTGAAAACCTATGCCTTGGAGAAAGATTTTAAAAGTTGTAAACCCAACTGATTTAGTTACACTTGCATATATTTTAATAACAGGATTATTTATCGTTATCAGCAGTTTTAAGTTAACTGGAATTAACTCGCACCTTTTAATCCGATTTGGTTTTATATTGATTATCTGCTCTTTAATCTATCTTGACAACCGTTATAAAAATAAAACAATCAGTTTCCTAAGAAATTTCTATCCACTGGCATTGCTTGGATATTTCTATCCTGAAATTGACTTTTTGAACAACGTGTTTTTCAGAAACTTAGACCCTGAAGTAGCAAACCTTGAAGTAACTATCTTTGGTGGACATCCAAGTGTTTGGTTTTCTGAAATGTTTCATTGGAAGTGGTTTAACGATGTGATGAACTTTGGATATATATCCTATTACTTTCTCATTTTTTTCTTAGCATTCTGGATCTATCAGAAAAATATTAAAAGCTTTCCCTTTGTGGTTTTTACTATTAGTATGTCCTTCTATATTTATTATTTAATATTCATCATCTTTCCTGTGGCAGGTCCGCAATTTTACTTAACACCGCCCGACAATCAAATATCAGACGGATATATTTTTAGTCAAATCATGAGGTTT
>DATBXH010000393.1:0-2967 GCA_036514375.1 Bacteroidales bacterium
TATGATAGATTCTTTTGGGGAACTTAAGGCAGAAGTTGTTCAATCCGCTGAAATTAGTTTAAAGTATTCCGGATATATAGAACGTGAGAAAATAATTGCTGATAAGATTAAGAGGTTAGAAAATGTGCGGATTAGTGCAGATTTTGATTTTAAGAAGCTAAAATCTCTTTCTACTGAAGCCAGGCAAAAGCTCACTCGGATTAAACCTGCAACTATAGGACAGGCTTCCCGGATTTCGGGGATTTCACCTTCTGATATTAATATATTATTGATTCAACTTGGAAGGTAATGTTCCACGTGGAACACAGATAGCCCTTTATTTTTGATTAAGAATCAAACACTAACAGATTTTATAGAAATTCTACAACCAGGAATTAAGATTGTTCCACGTGGAACATTTGATGTTCAATATTAGTTAAGAAGCTAAAAGTTTCTGAAAATGTTAAAGGTATGTAAGTTTAAATTTATGATTTGACATCTAAATTTCGAGCTATTCATTTAATTACCTACTCATTTTTCTTTTGGTATTGTTAATTTTGAGAAAATTTTATTCCCAATGGCTTTTAATGAGAGACAGGAGAAGATAAATAAAATTGTATTGGATTTACCCGATAACCCCGGAGTTTACCAATTCTTTAATGAGCAGGGCCAAATAATTTATATTGGCAAAGCTAAAAACTTAAAGAAAAGAGTTTCATCGTACTTCTATAAGGCGCATCAGGACAATGCAAAGGTTCGGGTCATGGTTTCAAAAATAGTAGATCTGCAATATATTGTTGTAAATACTGAATCTGATGCACTTTTGCTGGAAAATAATCTCATTAAAAAGTATAAACCACGTTATAATGTCCTTTTAAAGGATGATAAAACGTATCCCTGGATTTGTATTAAAAATGAATCGTTCCCGCGAGTCTTTCATACAAGAAATGTCATAAAGGATGGGTCTCTTTATTTTGGGCCCTATACATCAGTTGTGATGGTAAGAACTTTACTTGATCTGATTCGGCAACTCTTTCCTTTACGAACGTGTTCATTACCCTTGTCCGAGCAAACTATAAAGGATGGTAAATTTAAAGTTTGTTTGGAGTATCATATGGGTAATTGCAAAGCTCCATGTGTTGGCTATCAGACCGAGGCCGATTACTCTCAATCAATCGTTCAAATAAAGGACATCCTGAAAGGGAATATTTCTCAGGTATTAGGCTTTTTAAAGAGTTTAATGAAAGAGTTTGCTGAAGAATATAAGTTTGAGGAAGCGGAAATAGTTCGTAAAAAGGTTGAAATTCTTGAAAAATTTCAAGGGAAATCGGCTATTGTAAATTCGGCAATAAATAATGTTGATGTATTTTCTTTTGTTTCTGAGAAAAATTTCGCTGTTGTCAATTTTATTAAAGTAATAAATGGCTCCATTATTCAGTCTCACACCCTTGAATTAGTTAAACGGCTTGATGAAGAAAAGGAGGAACTGTTGGCTATGGCAATTGCTGAAATCCGCGAACGATTTAATAGCGAATCTCCTGAAGTAATTCTGCCGTTTTCAATTGAGGAGGATTTTCCAGGTGTTACCATTACGATTCCTAAGATTGGAGATAAAAAGATATTACAGGAATTGTCCGAACGGAATGCGAAATTTTATCTTTTAGAAAGAAACAGAAATCTGGAACGGGCCAATCCTGAAAATAAATATCGAAGGATTATGGAGTCCGTTCAGAAGGATTTACATCTTTTGGATCTTCCTTTACATATTGAATGTTTCGATAATTCAAATATCCAGGGGACTAATCCTGTGGCAGCTTGCGTAGTCTTTAAAAATGCCCGGCCGGCAAAATCTGAGTATCGTCATTTTAATGTCAAAACAGTGGAGGGACCGAATGATTTTGCGTCCATGGAAGAGATCATTAATCGGCGATATAAAAGATTACTGGAGGAAGGGGCTGCTTTACCTCAGTTAATTGTGATAGACGGAGGAAAAGGCCAGCTTCATTCGGCTGTGAAAATTTTAAATGAACTCGGAATTTATGGTAAAGTTGGAATCATTGGAATCGCTAAGAGGTTAGAAGAAATCTATTTTCCTGGCGACAGTGTCCCTATTTATCTTGATAAACAATCGGAGACTTTAAAATTAATTCAGCAAATCAGAGATGAAGCGCACCGGTTTGGGATAACTTTCCATCGGGATAAAAGATCCAAAGCAATGTCGTCTTCAGTATTTGATCAACTATCCGGGATTGGACCCAAAACAATAGAATTGCTTTATTCCAGATATTCTTCGATTTCAAATATTAAGAACGCTTCTGAGGAAGAACTAATTCAAATGATAGGTAAGAGTAAAACAGAACTAATTAAAAAATTTATTGCAGATAAGCAATTGTAAAATAGACAATCTAACTTTATTTATTTCTATCGATGGTGTAATTGACAAATTCAATCAACGAAGTTTTGGTTTCGGATTCAGGATAAGCTGATAATAAATCAAGCGCTTTGTCTCGGTATTCAAACATCTTATTTGAAGCATATTCCAAACCTCCTTTGGAGATAACAAAATCAATAATTGTTTTGACTTTTTCTGCGTTTTTGTTGTGTCTGCTAATCGTTCTCAGGATATGTCGTCTTTCTGAGTTTTCGGAATTTTCAAGCGCATAAATAAGCGGGAGAGTCAGCTTTTTTTCTTTGATATCGTTTCCTGTAGGCTTTCCGATTAATCCTTTGGATTGATAATCGAAAAGATCATCTTTAATCTGGAAGGAAATCCCTACATATTCGCCGAAAAGTTTCATACGATTGACAATTTCGGTATTTGCTCCAACAGATTTTGCTCCACAGGCAGAACATGCTGAAATTAATGTAGCGGTCTTTTTCCGAATGATCTCGAAATATTGTTCCCTGGTAATATTCATGGTTCTGGATCGCTGGATCTGCAATAGCTCACCCTCACTCATTTCGCGAACAGCTTCTGAAACTATTTCC